>DRNA01000350.1 GCA_011322365.1 Aeromonadales bacterium
CCTTAATACTTTTTTTGAAGAGGGGAAAGAAATTATAGGCTATTCTAAATCAGATGAGTTGATCGAAAAAATTCATTATTACCTGGAACATGATGCAGAAAGAATTGATATAGCAAAGAAAGCATATCGTCGTGTTATTAAGGATTATCGTATTTCACACCTTCTACATCGAGTGGGTGAAATTATACGGGAGGCATCAAGTGGAGCAAAATGAAAAAACGGAATTAACTCACTGGGAAGATGCCTGGTCTGCCCGACCAAGAATGAGTTTTCCAACAGGTATAGACATTGGAACCCGAAATGTCTTTCAACTTTTAAAAAAACACCTTCATCCCGGTGTTCGTTATGTAGAAGTGGGCTGTGCGCCTGGAAAAATACTTTCATGGGTGGCTCGAGAACTGGATGCACCTGTTTGTGGAATTGATTATTCTCCGACAGGAGTAGAGCATACCAAATGGTTATGTGAGGGGCTGGATGTAGAAGCCGATGTGCGTTGTGAAGATGCACTGTCAACAAGTTTTGAGAAAGCATCATTTGATCTGGTTTTTAGTTGCGGTTTAATTGAGCATTTCGATGATCCTGCTCCAATGGTGGCTGCTCATGTAGAACTATTAGCTCCGGGTGGAACGGCATTAATTGCAATACCAAATTACAGTGGTTTGTATCTTAAACTTCAAAGATGGTGTGACCCGGATAATTTGGCCATTCATAACCTGGATATTATGAATGAAAATGCAATGTATGAGTTAGCTCCAAAATCACCTGATTTGACTATTCGCAGTTTTTCTTTTGGTAAATTTTCTCCCTGGCTTATTTCATTGCCTTCCAGGTTCGGACGTGCAGGCGTTTTAATATCCTGGGGGCTTAATTTTATTGCTCGTTTGCAACCTTTTGACATAAAAGCAGTTTGTCCCCTTGTTGTTCTTGAAATAAAGCGTTTGTAAAAATATTGAAAATAAATGTGTTATATGAATAAAAAGATAGTTTAATGTGTGGAATTGCAGGAATAGTTAGCTGGAGTGCAGAAAAGAAAGCAGAAGATCAGGTCAGCCGAATGATTGCTCCTATCAGGCATCGTGGGCCAGATGACTATGGTATTTGGAAAGACTCTCAAATAGGAATAGGGTTGGGTCATAGAAGACTCTCCATTCTTGATTTGTCGATCCATGGGCATCAACCCATGTGTTCTTCAAGTGAACGTTATGTCATTGTCTATAATGGAGAAATTTATAATTTTGCCCAGATTCGGGATGAATTAATACAGAGTAAAATGGCACCTGAATGGCAAGGCCATTCAGATACAGAAGTATTATTAGCTGCAATAGATGCCTGGGGAATTGAAAAAGCTATAAAAAAAGCTCGAGGCATGTTTGCAATTGCCTTATGGGATAAAAAGAAAAAACAACTTAGCCTGATCCGCGACCGTATAGGTGAAAAACCTCTTTACTATGGAATGGTTCAGGGATGTTTTGTATTTGCCTCTGAGTTGAAAGCCATTACAGCTATTGCAAATAATAGTTTACAGATTGACCGAAATGCCCTGGTAGAATACATGCGTTTTGGTTATGTACCTTCTCCAGCATCAATTTATAAGAATATCAAAAAACTCTCTCCCGGTCATATATTAACTATAAGTTCACTTTCTGATCCTTCTATGCCGGAAGCATACTGGTCACTGGATACTGAAGAACAGGTAAAATATCGTTCTGATCTGGTCAATTGTAATGACAATGAATTAATTACTCTTGTTCATGATACTCTCAGGGATACCATTGGTTTACAAATGACTTCGGATGTACCTTTAGGCGCTTTTTTATCTGGAGGTATCGATTCAAGTACGATAGTTGCCTTAATGCAGGCTCAAAGTAACCCTAAAATCAGAACATTTACAATTGGATTTAATGAAAAAGAATTTGATGAAGCACCATATGCAAAAGCTGTGGCACAACATCTTGGAACAGAACATACTGAATTATATGTGACTGCTCAGGATGCTGAAGCAATCGTCCCAGAAATTCCGGTTATTTATGACGAGCCTTTTGCTGATTCATCACAAATTCCAACTACACTGGTTTCAAGATTAACCAAACAGCATGTAACTGTATCACTATCGGGTGATGGCGGAGATGAATTATTTGCGGGTTATCCTCGATATCAGTTAACCGAGGCTCTCTGGAATAGGGTAAATGGTGTTCCATTGAGTTTTAGAAAGTTATCCTCTGCAATGTTGTGTGCATTTTCAGCTCAGGGCTGGGATCGGGTGCTTGGTTTTCTTCCACAAAATCAGCGTCAAACAATAAACGGACGTCGGATACATCGACTGGCACAATTAATGACAGCGACAGATATTAGTGAGATGTATGTCAGGTTAATGTCTCAGTGGCAGCCTGAAGACGGTCTTGTTTTAGGTACAGACGGGCAACATTACTCCAAAATCAACTGGTTGCAGACTAAGGCTCCTATTGAAGCAATGCGTCGATGGGATGTTCAGCAATATCTATGTGATGATTTGCTGGTAAAAGTTGACCGCGCTTCCATGAGTAGCAGCCTGGAATCAAGGGCACCCTTACTGGATCACAAAATAGTTGAACTGGCTTTTGCATTGCCAGGAAGAATGTTAATACGTGGTGATAAAGGGAAATGGGTATTAAGACAGGTTTTGGATCGATATGTGCCCAGGGAATTAATCGAACGGCCAAAAGTTGGCTTTTCAGTACCTTTGGGAGATTGGCTGCGTGGCCCTTTACGTAATTGGGCTGAGTCTCTATTAAGCCCTTCTTTACTGGAACAGCAAGGCATGTTAAATCCTGAGAAAGTTAACTTTATGTGGCAGGAACATCTTTCCGGATACTATGATAGAAGCAGCTATCTCTGGAATGTTTTAATGTTTCAGGCGTGGTATGAGAGTAACAATATTTTGCCATGAAAATCCTGCATTTAATTCCTTCTTTTGGTTCTGGGGGGGCAGAACGTCAATTGTCCATAATTGCGCCGGCACTTGCGGAGTCTGGTATAGAGTGTCATATTGGTTACTGTTACGAGGGACAAAACCTTGAAAGAATATCTAAAAGTTCTGTAATAACTCATCGAATTTTCCTGCATAATAACCATGATCCCAGACTGCTGTTCAATATAATCAGGCTTATACGTACTATTAAACCGGATTTAGTACAAACCTGGATGTTGCAGATGGATGTAATGGGAGGACTGGCAGCTCTTTTAACGCAAACGCCGTTTATTTTAAGTGAACGCTCTTCAGCATCCTGTTACCCGGATGGGTGGAAATTTTTTTTGAGGAAACAACTGGGTCAAAGAGCATCAGCTATTGTGGCTAATTCTCAGGGAGGTCTGGATTACTGGCGATCTTTAAAAGTTTCAACACCACTCTATTTAATACGAAATGCTATTATTTCTGTTCCTCCATCAGCTGGTCTGCCTAATAACTCGACTCATCAGGAGCGGCTGATTCTGTTTGCCGGAAGGTTAAGTCCTGAGAAAAATGTCATGCTTTTGTTAAGTGCACTGACTGAAGTTGTAAGGAATGATAGCAGTGTAGTGGTTAAACTGTTTGGAGAAGGTCCATTAGAATCTCAGTTAGAAGCAAAAATAAGGGCACAAAATCTATCTGAAAGAATTTTTCTGGAAGGTTATACGGATAATCTTTCGCACTGGTTAAACCAGGCAGATGTTTGTGTTTCAATCAGTGATTATGAGGGGAATCCCAATGTAGTGCTTGAAGCTGCTGTGCAAGGATGTCCTCTGGTACTGTCTGATATTCCTGCTCACAGAGAAATTTTTGATGAAAGCAGTGTACAATTTGTGCAACATGATTCGTTACTTAATATTATAAATGGAATACTCCAGACTCTTAACAACCCATTGCTAAGTAAGCAAAAAGCGCTAAAGGCAAGAGAAATTTTAAATAAGTATGAGCCTGAAAAAATACTTGAACAATATATTAATCTTTATAATAAAATTTAAAACAGGTATGAACATGCTATGGAATTAATCGTTATTAATGCCTTGAGTGCACTTCGTGGAGGAGGACAAACCTATATTGTCAATTTTCTTA
>DRNA01000351.1 GCA_011322365.1 Aeromonadales bacterium
GATCAGATTAAGGTAGTGGCAATTAACTCTTCGCATCCGGTCAGTACCAATGTTCATCTGACCAAATTTGATACCACTCATGGTCGTTTCGTTGCAGCTGAAGTTACCGGGGATGGTGAGTTTATGTATGTGGGTGGTGATGCCATTAAAATGCTGGCAGATCGTAATCCTGAAAACCTGCCCTGGGGTGACTATGATGTGGATGTGGTACTGGAATGTACCGGCCACTTTAAAGATCGAGAAGGTGCCAGCAAGCACTTTGTCGGCGGTGCAAAAAAGGTTCTTATCTCTGCACCGGGAGCTGAAGATATTGATGCTACGGTTGTTTATGGCGTCAATGATGATGTTCTGACGGCCAAAGATAAAATTGTTTCCTGTGCCTCCTGTACTACTAACTGCCTGGCTCCAATTGCTAAAGTTTTACAGGAAGGTGTCGGTATTGAAAAAGGACTGATGACTACCATTCATGCCTATACCAATGATCAGAAACTCATTGATAACCAGCATCATGATCTGTTGCGTGCCCGTTCAGCAGCACAATCTATCATTCCTACAAAAAGTGGTGCAGCTAAAGCCGTTGGACTGGTAATGCCGGAGCTTTTAGGCAAATTAAATGGTTTTGCCATGCGTGTGCCAACAGCCAATGTTTCTGTTGTAGATCTGGTATTTGAAGCCAGTAGAGACACCGGTGAAAAGGAAATTAATGATCTAATGCGCGACGCTGCTGACGATCACGTATTGTACTATAACGAAGACCCACTGGTTTCCTCCGATTTTAATCATCATCCGGGATCGTCTATTTTTGATGCTTCTCAGACCCGCGTGTATGGCAATCTGGTAAAAGTGTTAGCCTGGTATGATAATGAGTGGGGTTTTAGCTGTCGCATGATTGATCTGGCGATTAAGATGGGTAATTTGAAAAAGTAGTTTCAGATTTCTAATGTTATTTGCTGAGCAGTTTTAAAAAATATTACACAAGGAGGCCGTATGAATGTTATTAAAATGTCTGATCTGGATTTAAACGGCAAACGCGTACTCATTCGTGAAGATCTGAATGTGCCGGTCAAAGATGGCGAGGTGACTAGTGATGCTCGTATTATAGCTGCAATACCAACCATTAAACTGGCCCTGCAAAAGGGTGCAAAAGTGATGGTCATGTCACACCGGGGTCGACCCGTTGAAGGCCATTTAACCCCGGAAGACTCTCTGCAACCCATTGTCGATTACATGACAACCTTACTCGATGTCCCTGTCCGCCTGGTTACCGATTACCTTGATGGGGTCAAGATTGCTCAAGATGAAGTGGTGGTGTTTGAAAATATTCGCGGTAACGTGGGTGAAAAAGCCAATGATCCCAAACTGGCTAAAAAACTGGCATCACTTTGCGATGTGTTTGTAAATGATGCTTTTGGTACGGCTCATCGTGCGCAGGCATCCACTTATGGCGTGGCAGAGTATTCCAGAATAGCCTGTGCAGGTCCGTTGATGGTAAATGAATTAACTGCTCTGGGAAAAGCGTTGAATAATCCGGCCAGACCACTGGTTGCCATCGTCGGAGGATCAAAAGTTTCTACAAAATTGACCGTGCTGGAAACGCTTTCTGAAAAAGTGGATCAATTGATTGTTGGTGGCGGTATTGCTAATACCTTTATTGCTGCCTGTGGTTTACCCGTGGGTAAATCGCTGGTGGAAATGGATCTGGTGGATAAGGCAACCGAGCTGATGACGGCCGCAAAACAAAGGGGCGCAGATATCCCGGTTCCCACTGATGTGGTTACCGCTAAAGAATTTAGTGAAACAGCAAAAGCAGAAATTAAAGCTGCGTCTGAAGTACAGGCTGATGATATGATTTTTGATATCGGGCCAGACACTGCAGCTGCGTTTGCTGAGCTACTCAAATCAGCAGGTACTATTATCTGGAATGGGCCAGTAGGAGTATTTGAATTTGATCAGTTTGGCGAAGGCACCAGAACATTGGCTCTGGCGATTGCGGCCTCGTCTGCTTTCAGTATTGCTGGCGGTGGTGATACACTTGCTGCAGTTGATAAATATGGCATCAAAGATAAAATTTCCTATATCTCAACAGGTGGTGGTGCATTTTTAGAATTTGTTGAGGGTAAAACATTACCCGCTGTCGAAATTTTAGAGAAAAAAGCACAGCAAATACAAGATGAAGCAAAATAACTAACAGAACCCTCTATGAAAAAAACAATTAAGGAGCAAATATCATGGCATTAATTTCAATGCGACAAATGCTGGACCATGCCGCGGAACATCAATATGGTATCCCGGCATTCAATGTTAATAATCTGGAGCAAATGAGAGCGGTTATGGTTGCGGCTGCAGCAACCGACAGCCCGGTGATTATTCAGGCCTCAGCCGGTGCCAGAAAATATGCCGGAACTGCATTTTTAAGACATCTTATCCTCTCCGCTGTTGAGGAATGGCCCGATATTCCGGTTGCTATGCACCAGGATCACGGTGCTTCAGCTGCGGTTTGCCAGCAATCTATTCAGCATGGTTTTACCTCGGTAATGATGGACGGTTCGCTGGAAGAAGATATGAAAACGCCTTCCAGTTTTGAGTATAATGTTAACGTCACCGCTAAAGTCTCCGAGTTTTCACACGATTGTGGCGTATCAGTTGAAGGTGAACTTGGTTGCCTGGGTTCACTGGAAACCGGCATGATGGGCGAAGAAGATGGATCTGGTGCGGAAGGCGTGCTCAGTATGGACCAATTATTAACCGATCCTGACGAAGCGGCTAAATTTGTCGCCGCTACAAAGGTGGATGCTTTAGCCATTGCCATTGGTACCAGTCACGGAGCTTATAAATTTACCCGGCCACCCACAGGTGATATTCTCGCCATTAGTAGAATCAAGGAAATTCACGCCAGAATACCGGATACCCATCTGGTCATGCATGGCTCTTCTTCGGTACCCCAGGACTGGCTGGCTATTATCAATGAATATGGTGGTGACATGGGGCAGACCTATGGTGTGCCAGTTGAAGAAATTCAGGAAGGTATTAAACACGGTGTCAGAAAAGTCAATATTGATACCGATTTACGCATGGCATCCACTGGCGCCATCAGACGTTATATGGCGGAAAATCCCAAGGCATTTGACCCGAGGAAATACCTGCAGGCAGCAA
>DRNA01000352.1 GCA_011322365.1 Aeromonadales bacterium
ATGGTTATTAACAAAGTTGTGCTCAATCCCAAAGTGGACGATAGTGAATTCAGTTTACCAGCCGAACCCGCTCAGGATAAAAAAGCTGAGGACAAAAAACCAGCTGCCCAAAAGGACTAACTCATGAAACACATACTCTCTATTGTACTCGCTGGCTTGCTGGCGAGTACTTCCGCTTACGCGGCGAATACTGATTTAAAAGGTAAAGCTCTTTTCGGTGATTTAAAAGCACGTCAGATAGGACCTGCACTGATGAGTGGGCGAATTAATGATCTGGAAGCACATCCAACTAATCACCGCATTATCTATGTAGGTGCAGCAGGCGGCGGCGTCTGGCGCTCAAGTAATGGCGGGGCCTCATTCCAGCCCATTTTTGATAAACATGTACAGTCGATTGGCGTTGTTAAGGTTGATCCGGTCAATCCAGATAAAATTATCTGGGTGGGTACCGGTGAAACCTGGACACGAAACAGTGTTTCAACCGGTGATGGTTTATTCCGTTCTGATGATGGCGGTGATAACTGGAAAAAAATAGCTTTTGAAAATTCTGAACATATCAGCAGTATCCAGATCAACCCGGAAAATAACCATGAGATTTATGTCTGTTCCCTGGGTGCACTCTGGAGTGATAATAAAGAGCGAGGTGTTTATAAATCGACTGATTTTGGCAAAAGCTGGCAAAAAGTTCTGTATGTTGATGAAGGCACCGGTTGTTCAGATCTCATTATGGACCCAGAAAATCCATCGATACTCTATGCCTCCATGTGGCAATTTCGCCGCACCGCCTGGTCGTTTAATTCGGGTGGTAAAAACAGTGCGCTGTATAAATCCACCGATGCAGGTAAAAGCTGGCATAAAATTCATAACGGATTTCCAAAAGGTAAACTGGGGCGGATAGCTGTTGCCGTAGCACCTTCTGATAATAAAATTGTTTATGCTGTGCTGGAAACTGAGGAAGATAAAGATCGCGGTCTCTATCGCTCAGATGATGCAGGAAAAAGCTGGAAACACCTCAATAATGACTTTGGTCTGGTGGTAAGACCGTTCTATTTTTCCAGAATCGTCATTGATCCCAGAAACCCGGAGGTCGTGGTAAAAGCGGGGTTGCAGGGTTCAATTAGCCGAGATGGAGGCAAAACCTTTAAATCATTAGGTAACATGCACGCTGATATTCACGATATTTTATTTGATATACACGATTCTGATCGCATGTTTGTAGGAACTGATGGCGGTCTCTATCGAAGTTGGGATGGCGCAACCACAATGGAAATGGTACTTAACCTGCCCTTATCACAATTTTATCATGTCAGTGTGGATAATGAGAAACCCTACAATGTCTATGGTGGCCTACAGGATAATGGCTCATGGTACGGCCCCTCCTACTCTCCAGGAGGCATTGAAGCCCGAGACTGGAATAGAATAGGCTACGGTGATGGTTTTAGAGTACTACGCCATCATACGAAAAAAATTATCTATTCCGAAATGCAGGGAGCCGCAAATATCTGGCGCTATGACGTCAATAAGGATGAAGTTAAAACTATTCAGCCATTAAAGTCCAAGGGTGATCCAAAATTGCGTTTTAACTGGAATGCTGCCATGGCTCTCAGTGACAACAAACCCAATCGACTTTATGTGGGTAGCCAGTTTCTATTTCGATCCAATGATATGGGCGATACCTGGAAGAAAATTTCCCCTGATCTAACCACCAACGATGAAAGCAAACAAAATCAGGTCGATTCCGGTGGCTTATCGAAAGACAATTCAGGAGCTGAAAATTATGAAACAATTTTTACCATTGCGGAATCTCCTCTGGATGAAAAAATCATCTGGGTAGGTACTGATGACGGGCAGGTTCAAATCACTCGAAATGGTGGTAAAAAATGGCAGAATGTGGTCAAAAATATTCCCAATTTACCGGCTAACACCTGGGTTTATCATATTGAAGCCAGTAGTCATAACAAAGCAACTGCCTATGCCGTCTTTGACGGGCATACTCGAGGTGATAAAACACCTTACGTCTATAAAACCACAGATTATGGTAAAAGCTGGCATTCCATTATCAGCAAAGATGTTTTTGGTTTTTCCAGAAGTTTTCAGGAAGATTCTGTTAATCCGGATCTGCTGTTTCTCGGCACCGAAAGGGGGCTGTTTGTAACCGTAGATGGTGGTAAAAACTGGAGCCACTTTACCCGTAATATGCCAGAAGTTGCCGTACATTATATTACACTGCAAGAACAGAGCAATGATCTGGTGATGGCCACTCATGGTCGCGGCATTATTATCCTCGATGACATCAGCTTTCTACGCCAGTTAACCCCAGAAGTCACTGCTGAGAAAGTCCATTTTTTCAAAACCAAACCCACAGTTATCAGTGAAGCAAGTGGTTTTGGTGGCGGTCATACCGAAATGGAATTTGTCGGTCCTAATGCGAATCGAAATGCCAAAATAGTCTATTACCTGAAGAAACGGCATATTTTCGGTAAAACCAGTATCCAGATTTTTGACTCCAAAAATAAACTGGTAGCAGATTTACCAGCCGGGAAAGCAAAAGGTATTAATGTCGTTCACTGGAATTATCATTTGAAGCGCCCCAAAATTGCCAAAGGTAAAAGCTTTGCCTTCGGTGGATTTGCCGCACCCAGAGTACCCGCAGGGACATACAAAGTCGTCTTTAAAAAAGGCCGTGATACCTATGAAAGCAGTATCAAAATCATCAATGACCCTGATTCCCACTATAGCAACAGGCAACGAGCCAGACTGCATAAATTTACCATGTCGTTATACAACATGACCGAACAGTTAGCTTACCTGGTTTATCAGGTGGACTCCTACATTGATGCCATGAATGC
>DRNA01000353.1 GCA_011322365.1 Aeromonadales bacterium
GATGGTAGCCTGACTTCTCGTTGAAAGGCTGATTCAATCTGCCCTTCTATTTGAAAGCGATTAAAAAGTGGAACAACTTTATCCTCATAAAGTTTAATTTTATTAACAAAATCTGGACGAACATGCTTTAGATGTTGAACTGCACGCTCATAGGCTTCCTTTTCATCAATAACTATTTCACCAATATGAGGGCGGAGATGATCACGAATGGCTCGAATAATGACATCACTTTCCTGGTGAATCAGAAAAGGGGCTGGACGCTCAGAAGCAACTTCCTGAATAGCTTCCCATAATTTAACCAGAACCTGTAGATCCCAGGCAAGCTCTTCTTCACTTTTACCAACACCGGCTGTGCGTACGATAACACCCATGCCTTTAGGCAGGTGAATATTCCTCATAGTATCTTTTAATTCAGTACGCTCTTCACCTTCTATCTGACGTGAAATTCCGCCTGCTCTGGGATTGTTAGGCATGAGTACCAGATAGCTGCCTGCAAGAGAAATAAAAGTGGTTAGTGCGGCACCTTTCTGACCTCGTTCTTCTTTTTCGATCTGAATAACGACTTCCTGACCTTCTTTTAAAACTTCTTTTATAGAAGGGCGGCCTTTAAAGGTATAGCCAGCAGGGAAGTAACTACGAGCGATTTCTTTCATGGGCAAAAAGCCATGGCGTTCGGCACCGTAGTCAACAAAAGCGGCTTCAAGACTGGGTTCTACTCGGGTAATTTTCCCTTTATAGATGTTGGCTTTTTTCTGTTCTTTTCCAGGAGTTTCGATATCAAGGTTATAAAGTTGTTGACCATCGACCATGGCTACACGGACTTCTTCTTCCTGTGTAGCATTAATTAAAATTCGTTTCATTTAAAATGTCTCTAATATGAGAACAAAGCGAGAAACAGCAAGGTTTGAGGATAGGGGGAAACTGATAAACAGGCGGGTTTAAGCCCAAAATTATAATAATAGCCAACCATATGACTGGTTGACTACCAACTTTAAAAACCAAATATAAATCATAATTATTTGGTTTAATTCAAAGAGTTGCGTTTAATTGCTCATCTTCTTTATAAAAAGTTCTGTCTGCTGACATTACTTTATTATTTTTTAATTAATAATCTGTTTATGCTATTAGCCTGCCAGAGGATTTATAAATCACGCTTTAAACTAAAAAGTCTGGCGCAGGTACTTTCCATCCTGCAAACATGCGTTTTCTAAACGCTGTTCTGTTAAAATAATCCAGTTGGTTAATTATTTTCTGTTTTTATAACCAGAAATAACCATGCTGAACCCTAAAAGGAATGAATACTTATGTTGACTCATTCCTGGCAAATTTGTTCATAACCTAGTCTTAAGATATGAGGCATTAATAATTTAATTGCCTGACAATAACTGCTAAGCTAATCTTAATTCGAGTTAAAAACTCGAATGGTTTCAAAAAAACCTTATGTTATTCAATGATTCAGGTTTGATAGTATCTTCTGAGCCGAATAACATTAAATACGGGCGACAACACACTCTCAAATTTGTGCACCGTAGCATTATGGAATATAGCAGTTTAAACCGCTAGCATCAAGTTAAAAACTGCGGTTTTTCAGCATCTTAGATAAATTACAGGTATAATCTCCAAATGAAAATAGAAGATACCAGTAAAGTCCAGTTTTTAACCATATCCGATGATCGAATTAATCAACGATTAGACAATCTGCTTATTGGTTTAATTAAAGGCCTACCCAAGACCAGGATTTATCGGCTGTTGCGTAAAGGAGAGATTCGTATTAATAAAAAGCGGGTTAAACCGGATTATAAAATTCAGCCCGGCGATATTCTGCGTTTACCTCCCATACGACTCGATGAACGACAGCCGCAGTCAGTCAATACTGACCAACAGTCCATAAGACTACTTAAACGTTGTATTATTAAGGAAAAGAAAAATTGGCTAGTGTTAAATAAGCCAACCGGGTTTGCCGTACACGGCGGCTCTGGACTGAATTATGGAATTGTTGAAGCGTTACGGGCTCTTTTCCCGGAATGGCCTTTTCTGGAACTGGTTCATCGACTGGATAGAGAAACATCCGGTGTACTGTTACTGGCGAAACGGCGTAGTTGTTTAAGATTTATGCACCAGCAGTTGCGTGAAAGAAAAATGCACAAAAAGTATCTGTGTGTTGTTCATGGTAAATGGCCTGAAAAATTATCTGAAATAGATGCCGCGCTGGAAAAGGTAGAGGGCAGGGGGGGGGAGCGTATTATGCAGGTCAGTGAGACGGGTAAACCTTCCCTGACTCGATTCAGAGTACTGGCTAGGAGTCAAAACAGTACGTTACTGGAAGTTGAACCGGTTACCGGTCGAACCCATCAGATCCGAATTCATTGTGCCAGTGCCGGTTTTCCTATTTTAGGTGACAGTAAATATCTTATGGATAAAAACCTGATAACTAAAGATTCAAAATATGGAGTCAATCGATTAATGTTACATGCTAAATCATTAAGCTTTAGTGTGGACGAAGAGTCGCCTCAGATACAGGTAAATGCTCCCATAGATAATTCGTTTGCTCAGGTTTTGCAACAGTTGGAATTTCCTCAAACTATTATTGAACGGTGTGAGCAACGTTAAATTTGATAAAAAGTCGTAATAAAATCATGTCTAGAAAACAACAAAAGCATTCAGTAACTCTAAAGCCACAATTAATTGTATTTGATTGGGACGGTACATTGATGGATTCTACCGGGCGCATTGTTTCCTGTATGCAATCGGCTGCAATTGAAGTCGCTTTACCGGTACCAGATGCAGAAGCGGTAAAGCAGATTATAGGTTTGAACCTGCACCATGCCTTTGAATTATTGTTTCCTGGTGCCAATGAAGAACAGAAATCAGCTCTATTTCAAAGTTACCGAGTATTGTACATTGAAACCGATCTAACCCCCACGCCAATGTACCCAGGTGCAGTAGATTGCTTGAAGTATTTACAATCACAACAGATTCAGCTGGCCGTTGCTACCGGTAAGGCGCGTATTGGTCTGGAACGCGTGATGGCTGAAGAACCCGGGGTAAAAGGTTTTTTTACCGACAGTATTTGTGCTGATGAAGCGAAGGGTAAGCCCGATGCGGATATGTTACTGCAACTTTGTAAACGTATGAAGGTATCAACTGAACATACCCTGATGGTTGGTGACACCGAGTTTGATCTGGAAATGGCCAGTCGAGCCAATGTGGCAGCCATAGGAATTAGTCATGGTGCTCATTCAGCAGAACAACTGTTGAAATGGAAACCGGTTTCACTCATTCATCATCTGAGTGAATTGAAGGTTCTTATTTAAGCCTGAATCGGTAACTTCAGCTTAAGGTTTGAGAAATTGGTTGAACAATTATAATGGATCAAGCCCCACCCTGGATAACATCTCTACCAATGATAATAGAGGTAGCCCTAATAATGCATCGGGATCATCGGTTTTAATGGATCTAAACAAGGCGGCACCCAGGGATTCTGATTTAAAACTACCGGCACAATTATAGGGTTGATCCTTTTTAAGATAGTTTTTTATCTGAGAGAGGGTGAGCTCTCTGAAACTGACCACTGTTTCTGCAAGATGCTGTTGATATGAATTATCTACACTATTAAGTAATACCAGTGAAGTATAAAAAATAACCTCTTCACCACTTTGAAATTGCAGTTGCTGTATGGCTTTTTCGTAGTTGCCTGGTTTACCGAGAATGGTATGTTTGCAAACCGCTACCTGATCGGATGAAATAATGAAATGATGGTTAAAACGCACACTGACAGCCTGAGCTTTTTCTAATGCTAGCCTTAGTACCATATCCTGTACCAACTCCTGAGCCCGTTGTGACTCATCAATATCAGGAGAAAATTGTTCAAATGGCAGTTGCAACTTGGACAAAACTGCGCGTCGAAAGGGGGAAGACGAGGCTAGTATCAGGTTCAAAACAGTAAAATTTGCTAAAATAGTATAAATTGTAGCTATTTTAAGGCTTTATTGAGTAAAATACAGCTTTTTCTTTGACTGCAAGCCGCTATATCGCTATTATTGCGCGCCTATGAAATTGGCACCTTTACCTGAGACTATAAACCCCTGGCGACTTGCAAAATCTGGCGCTGAAATAAAGGGCTCAATTAGCGTTTCTTCATTACCTCGACTGGCTGAACTGGTTGTTGATGATAAATCCGTTGATGAAGATTTAAGTTTGGGGGTTGTGTTAATTAGGTTAACCGCCAGACAGGATGAACAGTATCGCGTTTATCTGGAAGGTAAATTGCAGGCGACACCGTTGGTTTTATGTCAATTGTGTTTATCGCCCATGCGGGTAGAGATTGCAGAACAGTTTAGCTGGCTTGTAGTAAAA
>DRNA01000354.1 GCA_011322365.1 Aeromonadales bacterium
ACGCTGCGATAAAATAAGACACGATTACTGCAGGACCTGCACTCGCCGCAAGAGAGCCCGGCAATATATAAATTGAGATCCCGATTACCAGTCCAACCAGCGTTACAAAAACACCCCCAACGCCTATCTTTCTATGTTGTTTTATTTGTGTATTCATTCTTTTGATTTAATACCAGTTATCATATGCCGTTATTGACTGATTGATTTTTCATCATATTTTTCAACTCGTTTTTATCTATTTTTCCAATGGCTAATCTCGGCATTTCAGAGAGAATAATAAAATATTTAGGGACTTTATAATTTGCCAATGAGCCTTTGCAAAATTCGACTAGCTGAAGTTCTGTAATAGATAAGCCAGGTTTGGGTGAAACAAATGCTACGCCTATTTCCTGAAAAACTTTATCGGGTATACTTATCACAGCAGCAGTATTTACTGATGGATGGGTTTCCAGTAATTTTTCAATTTCACGCGGATAAATATTATAGCCTCCCGATTTATACATTTCAGACATTCGCCCTACTAATGTTACCGAGCCATCTTCACGCCAATACGCCAGGTCACCGCTATGAAACCAACCATCATCAGTAAATGCTTGCTCAGTTTCCTCTGGCCTATTAAAATATCCAAGCATGAGGTATTCACCTTTAAATTGAAGCTCTCCCTGCTCTCCTGTTTTGCACTTTTCACCTTCTTCATTGATTATTCGACATGGCATCCGTTTATCCGGGAAACCAATACTGTCTCTTAAATCACTCAGGCTCGCATTTTCATCAGTATAGATAGTATGAGCTGATGTCTCAGTCATTCCATACAATACTTTGAGTCTATTAGATAATTTTTGCAATATTTTAATGGCATTTTCAGGCATAGCTGATCCGCCCCATACAATTAATTCCACACTGGAAAAATCAGTCGATTCAAATTCAGATTGATTTATCTGTAATAAAAACATAGTGGGCACACCCGCCCAGATTTTAATTTTTTCCTGAGTAATGGTTTTCAACATTAAGGAAGCATCAAAACTTTCCTGAAAATAAATGGTGCCGCCAACAACCAGGGTGGTACAACAGATATCTGCGACAGACGCCACATGATTAATTGGCATATTGCAGATAATCGATGGGTCTTGAACATTGAAATGTTGCGACTGCACCGATGCACCAAAACTCAATCCATAATGAGAAAGCACCGCGCCTTTGGGTTTCCCAGTGCTTCCTGATGTATAAACGATAAGCGCAGGGTCTAATCTGGAAACATTGTCAATAGCCTCAAAATACACCTCTGCAGATATTTCAGAGTTCTTAGCCAAAAATGTTTCATAATCCTGAGTATCTTCCATTAAAAAATTAATAAGCACTAAGGATTTCAGAAAATCGTTTTCATTATTTAGTGTTTTAAGTTCCTGTTGATAATCCCGATCAGAGATTCTGGCCATGGCAATTAATATTTTTGGTTTAGCATCTTCAATCGCATGGCGAAATTCATTCAGAGAGTATTTAGGGTTTAAGCCCACCCAGATAGCGCCAATGTTGGCAGTGGCTAAAAAAGAAACATAAAATTCAGTACATGGTGAACATAGCATTGCAACGCGGTCACCCTTTTTAACACCTGATGCCAATAAAGCTTTTGAACACGTTATAACAAGGTCCTGAAGCTGTGCATAATTAATACGTTCACCATCAAATACCAGTGCAGTTTGATGGGGTGTTTTTTGAGCAAAATGATTGACATAATCAGTAATTTTTTTATAAACCAACGCGGTCATTTTCTTAATTTACCCTGCATTTAAACTTCCTGAACTCTAGTTATAAGTATTTATGGTTGTATTTTAGGTTTAAATTCCCCAAGTAACTCAGCTGTTCTGGGATTGTTAATAGCCTCAAGTAATTGGCTAACCTCCATATCCAATGTATTTTCCAATACGTTAAAACAGGTGAGGTTAATTGCTTTTTTTAAACCTTGGACCGAATCTTCAGGTAACTTTGCAATCGTATTAGCAACTTCTAACGTTGTTTGCATCAGATCATCATCCTCAACGACTTTCCAGCAAAGTCCCATATCCAGTAACTGTCTGGCAGTCTGCTTTTCACCAAATAAAAGCAACTCGCGAGCTTTCACCAGGCCAACCATACGTGGCAACAGATAAGTAATTCCACCTGTTGGAAACATACCCCATTTCATTTCGGGAAAGAATGCTCTGGCAGTTTCGGTCCAAATAGAAAAATCACAATTCATCGCCCATTCGAAACCAGCACCTACCGCCCATCCATGTATTGCTCCTATTACAAACTTATTACCATAAAGTATTTCACGAGTAACATCCTGTAAGTTTTTAGCACTTTGTTCCCGATTTGAAGCCATACCTGTCGGATCCTTTTTGCCTTCAATACTCTGTAATGTACCCTGAATATCATCACCTGAGCAAAATGCTTTTCCTGCACCATTTAATACAATAACCTTAACAGTATCATCATTATTTGCAGCACAAAGTTCTTCGACCAAACGTTCAATTAAATTTTCATTAATGGCATTTAAAAAATCAGGCCTGTTCAAGGTAATAATTCGAACCTGTTGTTTTTGTGATGTGATCACTACATTATCCATAACTCAATTCTCTAATTTAACTTTCAATATTTAATTTTATAAAAATAATTATCTTTGATACTAAAATCATATTAACAATTACTTCTGCCTTTTCACGATATCCGATTTAATCACAGGTAAAGTTATCTTTGATGGGTTATTTTTGCTTCGGTAAATACTATATATGGGGTCACCTTCTACCGGATAACGACTAAAAGTATCCTTATCATGGCCTGCAAGAGATAACCTTATCGAATAGCCTTCTGGAATTACAACTGACGTAGGCAGTAGAGAAAAACTTACTTTTTCTACCTTCCCTGGCACCATGGGTGCACCATCTTTTTTTAAAAAGCTATGATAAGGCCCAAAACTTTCAAATACAGGTTTTGTTGTTGAGATTTTTCTGTGAATAAGCCTTAATTCACCTTCAGTTAGCATGCTCACCTTCCCCAGAGGATCCACCATTTCAAGATAAGCTATAATAGCGCCATCCTTGTGAGTTGAGGACATAAACAGCTCCAGTATTGGCGTTCCGGTAATTTCAATATCCTGCTTCAGAGGGGCGGACGTATATACCTGCAGTTTTTTATCCTGCTCTTTCCTGTCTCCATAAAAAACTTCTGTTCCACCTAATTGTGTTGTCCATCGCGTATTTTTACCACTACCCACGTTAAAATTAACTTTATAAACATCCTTGCCCTGTGATGGTAAATCAGCAAAAGAACCTAATGAGTTCGATTTTTGTAGATACCAGGCTTGCTTCTCACTATTTACAGGTGGCCAGATATAGGTGGTTTTCCATTTATTTTCACCCATGGTGTAATAATCCAATTGATTTTTAAATGGTCTCGAAGATTTATGTTCAAACATCAATGGCTTTAAAAAGGCAAATATTTTTTGATATTGCTGTTTGATACTCATTTCTAATGGATGGTTTTTATGATTGAATGGATTGGTATCAAGTTTCGCACCATGGCTCCAGGGGCCAATGATATAATGCGCTGGCACCTTATAGTACGAAAATCTATCGAGCACGCCTGCAGCAGTTCCCGCATCAGTCCAGCTTGCCCAATGAAAAGCTGGAATATGATTGTGTTCTTCAGCCTTTTTAAACTTGTAAATACTCACCGTATGATTACAGTCATCATTTAGATTTTGTGCAATAGCCACATCATCCCTGTAATTTGCGTTTGCAAAAGATTCCTTCACTCCCTGATTTAAAGCGTGTTGTAAAATAGCCTGTTTCAGCAACACCCCGTCAACATCTTCATCAACCGGTTTGACTCCCAACAACTTTGGCTGTTCTTTAGTCCCTGTGACTGGTTTGTCAGGTACAACATTACCATCCAGATGTCTAACCAAATCCCCCCATTTTTTGAAAATAACCTGATTAGCCAGTCCTCCTGGATATAGAATGGAAGTGTAAAAATCAAAATCTGTAAACCTGGGAATAGCCGCTCTGAGCGCGGATGGTGCATCGAATATAGCATTTTCAGCGGTATTGCCCGCATAAGATATGCCGATAGTCGCAACTTTACCATTTGACCATGGCCTTTTTGAGATCCACTTAATAACAGGTTTAAAGTCCCGTGTTTCACAAGTCGAAAATTCTGTACCCCTGCTACCAAATGAGGCTCCGCTACCTCGAGTATCAACAATAATAACGGCATATCCCTCATCATTCATAGCCTGGAAAAGCTTATTTTTACCCGCAATATCCGGTTGGAAAGAGGCGGCTCTCCAATAACGCGTAAAAGAAACAATCGTTGGCAATTCTGAGCTATCACTGGTATTAGCGGGCAAATAGATTTCTAATGCAATACGGACACCATCAGGCATGGTAACGTAAGTCGCCTTATTTTCAGCATAAATTTTTGTTTGATCAGGTGATAACGTATCTGAATAACTAAAAACCGAAAAAAACAGACTGCACAACAGTACCAGATGAATTAAAATTTCAGTACTGCGACTTCTACGGTTCATAAAACACCCTCATCTAAATAGAATTAATTAGAGCCAGTTTCTATATAGTATCAATATTTGACTCTAAGTCAATAATTTATATTGCTGAACATTATTTCAGTATGTGGCAATTTACAGGTATACTACTTGTTACGGGTATACTATCTTCTATTGAATGAAATTTAGCCTGTTATCCACAAAGTAGCTTTGACCGGCTAGCATGCATTATTTTATTTATTCACTTAAAGTTCTTTGTATTGTGAGAAATGGACTATGACTGAAAAGACCAAAGCTAAAAAAACAATAAACAGAAAGCCAACCTTCACTGAGCAGGCCAGAAAAAAGCAAATCCTGGAAATTTCTCTGGATCTGTTTATAAAAAAAGGATTTGAGCAAACATCCATCGCAGACATTGCAGCGGCTGCCGGTGTGAGTCGTGGTGTCATTTTTTATTATTTTGAAGGTAAAGGTGAATTAGGGGAAGAAGTCATTCGACAAAGCCTTAAAGAATATGGTCGTTATGTGCAATTAAGAGTGAATCGAAAGTCTTCTGCCATTGACAAACTTCTGGAATTTGTTGATGCCTGCCTGGATTATACTGACGAACACCATGATAACTGGTTAGTTTATGTCAACACTATAGGCCGATTCGGTAATAATAATGAGAAGAATAATCTATTGGCATGGATGAGTGAAAGAACACAGGAAAATCTCATCACCCTCATCTTGCAGGGTCAGGAAGATGGTGAAATTGAAGATTACCCTGCTCAAGAATTATCTTATATATTACAAGGTGTAGTAGATGGTTTGATGTCTTTGGTTGCCATACAACCTGATAAATTAGACGTCCTGGCCTGTAAAAAGCTGCTTAAATCTATCCTGTTAAAAATATTAAAAATGAAGTAACGATCCACCAGACAAGACAAACACAAAGTGATTGTCTTGTCTGGTTTTAATAACCCCAGTTACCCAGCTATTACTCATTAAAAGTTCATTGAAATAACGGTACCAATAGTGCGAGGTTGTACAATAACGCCATTGGCAAGCGGACCTGAGAAAGTATCTGAAGCATCCGCATTGGCAAAAGCATATTTATCGAACAGGTTGGTAACATAAAAACTCACTGTATAGTTTTCATTTGATAAACTAAGATTAAAATCAGCTAACGCATAACTATCTACCGGAAAATTTAAAGTACCACCACTTCCAACTACTGCACTTTTATAACCCGTATTGTATTTACCAACATAACGAAGACCTAACCCGGCATTACCATCAAAGCTTTTCACTTTAAAACCATAATCCGCTTTAAGGGAGGCTGTCCACTTTGGTATATTTCTGGATTTTTCACCTTTTAAAGCACCTAGTGTGGGGTCATCCGCACTTAATTCACTGCTGGCATAAGCAAAATTACCCATGATCTTGAAATTGTCAGTGGCATAAAAGGTAAGTGCGCCTTCAAGACCCTGCGCATTAATGGCCGCCTGAGCATTTCCACCTGTATGAATCCCATTGAAGGATATTGATGCCTGAAAATCATTCCAATGGATTGCCCAAAGTGCAAAATCATAGTGCAGCCTTCCTTCCATTGACAATCCTTTCACGCCTAACTCATAACTGATCAATTTATCAGAATTCACTACGGGTGGGGCAAGATTTGCACCTGTAGCAGGGTCAAACAGCGGTAGATTAACGGTGGCCGGGCGATAACCATTGGCAATACGTGTATAGAATGATGTATCACTATCAGGGCGCCAACGAGCGCCCAGAGAATAAGAGGTTACCTTGTCTTTTATTTTATCCCCAAAGAGTATTTCCTGAGTAGGCCCGCCAGCTGCAAATAAACCGGAAAACCGAGCATCAAGAGCCAGTTGATTATCGCTATAACGAATGCCTGCTGTAACATCAAAATCAGGGTTGAAATACCAGGTAACATTCCCAAACAGTGCTTTTTCTTTATAATGCGAGGGAAACCCCACATCAAACAGATTAAAATTTGTAGGTTGAGCAATTGCGTCCTGATTATTTTCTGTATCTTCTTTTGTATAATAAAACCCTGTTAGCCACTCCAGAGTATCACTTTTGGGCGAAGTTAATCTTATTTCCTGGACAAATTTCTTCGACTTTAGAAATGCGTTGGTAGGTACTGTATTTGTACCGGGCGCAGAACCGGTAAATAAATCAGCTAAAGGCCCAAAAGCATCGGTCTGGTCTCGGGATGAAGGGCTTTTATACTGTGTCTGTGCACTAACCCAGGTCAACTCAGACCAATCAAGATCCATTTTAAAAACACCACTAACAAGATCATATTCCAACTTATTAGACGAATCCGGTTTATCTGATTGATAGCGACCAAATGTAGGTGTTTGTGACGGAAATTCAAGGTTGATAAAGGGGCTGGCATCCCACTTTACTTGTGAATGTAATGCTGTAACCTTCAATGATGCGCTTTCTGTCACATCCCACAAGGCCGCAAAATTATAGCCACTTTGTTGGACATCGTTAATATCTTTTTTAGTAGCTGGAGCCACTCTATCTACATAACCTGCATTATCTGATGAAAAAGCAGAAAAACTAATCCCCAGTTTATCTTTAACCACAGGAGTGCTGATATTAGCTCGGTATATCTTGTTAAAACCCCCATGTTGCGTATTGGAGAAGTCAAGCGAGCCGCCTCCATGAAATTCATCCAAATCAGGGTTCTTAGTGACATATTTAACAACACCACCCACCGCTGTTGCACCATATAAAGTACCCTGAGGGCCCTTTACAATTTCAATTCTTTCGATGTTGCCCAGAACACCATCAAACAACAAACCCGA
>DRNA01000355.1 GCA_011322365.1 Aeromonadales bacterium
CTGCTATTGGCATAACTACGTTAATAGAACCTGTATTAATACTCGATTTATTATCTGTAAGAGGCCATGCTATGTCTGTTATGTATGAACAATTTTTAGCCCTGGGTTATATCAAAAATACCTTACATTACTTTAGCCATTCACCCGAAACCCGCTGGAGTATTATTGACAGTATATTGGATAATTCTGCACAGCTTGGAATTAAGTCCCCTATAAAACCAGCCGCTGAGAATTTATTTACTTCTTTTTCTGAAACTCCGGAAAAAAAAGTCATTAAAAAGATTACACGGTCAATTTTAAAGGCCATTGATGCCAGAATAAAAAAATTTAAAGCGGTTCCGGGTCAAAAACTCAGAACCCTGCAGCTACTGGCCGATTTTTATTCTCTTAACAAAACTGAACGGGGCATATTCACGGTTGCTTTTTTATCTCAGAATATGAGCAGCTTTTCATCTATAGGGGATAAGCTGGAGCAATGCGGTCACTCTTCTGAAGTTGTTCTGGCAGCTTATCTGTCTGCTAAACCGGACAAGGTTCTTGCCTGTCTGAGGGGTGATTCCAGGCTTATGAAGGAGAAGTTACTTAACAATGCTCAAAAGCACTTGATTATGAACAGCAGTATTGGTGTGGAATTATCCAGCACCATAGTGAATTTGCTGGATAATAATATCCCTGATTTAAAAGCACTCAATAAACTATTGGTGGGTAAACCTTTAAAACCCGGGCTTGCCTGGAAAGACTTTTATTACCTGAAGAAAAACCGTAATTATATTTTCGATCTGCTTAAGGGCAGTCTCAAACAAAAGGCTGCCGGGGTTAATGTTTTAATCTACGGTGCGCCAGGTACGGGTAAAACCGAGCTCTGTAAAGTGATTGCCAAAAGACTGGGGTTAAGGCTTTATAGTGCCGGAGAAAATATTAATGGCAATGAACCTGACAGAAGCGAACGGCTTTCACTGATTCGAATGACTCAACGCTTACTTTCCCGACAAAAAAAAGTCATTGTTTTATTTGATGAGATGGAAGATATTTTTTCTTCACCCTCTGCAGGCCTGTTTGCCTTATTAGGTGAAGACCATTCAGGGCAGACTGATGGTTCAAAGGTTTACCTTAATCAATTATTAGAAACCAACCCGGTTCCAACCTTCTGGACCAGTAATAGTGTTAAAGGGGTGGATCCTTCTTTTTTGCGCCGCATGACGTATATACTAAAACTGGAGGCACCTCCCTTAGAAAACCGGATACGTATATGGTATAAACATCTTCAAAAAAACAAGATTAAATTAAACCCGGAACTGGTTAATGTTCTGGCAGAAAATCCCGGTATTACTCCGGGCATTACTTCATCTGTGGCCAGAAGTATTCGCCTTGCTGATCGCTCATCTTCTGAAGTTGAGCATATCATCCGTGGCTATGTCAGTGCTATGGGCATTAAATTTAATTCTGGCAAGAAAAATGAGAGTGATTTTAATTTACAGTTGGTTTCTGTAAATTTATCTGAGCGTATGTTGCACCAAGTGGTATTAAGCGATGTGCAGAATCAGTCCTTTTTTCTGTATGGTCCTCCGGGTACAGGCAAAAGTGCATTTGCTCGCTATGTTGCTTATCTGATGCGCATTCCGGTTATTGAAAAACGCCCCTCTGATCTGCTTTCAAGGTATGTGGGTGAAACAGAGAAGAGTATTCGGCAGGCATTTGAAGAGGCTCATAAAAATAAGGCTATGCTTATAATTGATGAAGCTGATTCTATACTTGCTAACCGGAGCGGTCTGTCCCAACAATGGGAAAGAAATATGGTTTCGGAAATTTTGATCTGTATTGATTCTTATGACATCCCCTTTTGCTGCACAACTAATTTAATCGATTTTGTGGATGATGCTTCTCTGCGGCGCTTTGATCATAAAATAGAATTTACTTATTTAACCCCAGGGCAGGTTAATCTGGCTTTTGAACATTATTTTAATCTGGAACCACCACAGGAATTGCTTCAGTTAAAATCTCTGACGCCAGGAGATTTTTCTGTTGTTAAGCGACGCTGTGAAATACTTGGGGTGGATAATACCAAAGAGATTGCCGAATTACTGAAACAGGAATGTCAGTACAAAAAAAATCAATCGAAGCCGATTGGTTTTATGGCTTGAACAGGTTTGCAGAAACCATGTCAAAACAACAGTATTGGTTACTTTCAGCATTTAGCCATTACTGTGCTACTCAGCAGACTGGTCAGAATCCGGTATGTGCTCTGCTATTTTGCAGAGCTCACACTGGAAATAATCACATAATTTATCAAGAGCATCTGTAGTTGAATTATAACCATGTGTATTTGCAATTCGGGAAATAGTATTTCGACTTATTCCTGTTGCTTTAGATATCTCATCCAATGTTACTTTACGCTTTTCCTTAAATTCTTTATCTGCAATTCGTTCTTTTAACAAAAATCTAATCATCTAACACCTCATAAATATCTCCTCTGTTCATGGTGTGATCATACCATATTAATTACATATGCACCATTTATGGTGCAAAAACACTTGACAACCACATATGGTGTGTTAATATTGCCTCATGGTGCATATGCACCATATATGTTACACAACCAAAATAAAGGAAATACTTATGGCTATTTATTTAACTACTGAAGAACTGGCTGAACGCATTAAATACGACCCACGTACGATTCGTGAACGCTTAAAAGATTCTGTCTTGTTAGAAGGGCATCATTACATTCGGCCTTTTAATGGCCGGAAGATTTTATATATCTGGGAGGAGGTGGAAGAAGAGATGCTTAGTCACTCAAGAGCCGCCCTGTCTATCCCAATGGCTAATGGAGGTACAATTTATGGCTAGTATTAGAAGACGAAAAGATAATGGCAAGTTATTTCTGGACTTTCGCTATAACGGGGTACGCTGCAGAGAACAGACGGCATTAAACGATACCCCTGCGAATCGAAAACGCTTAAAAAATATCCTTAACAAGATTGAAGCTGAAATTACGCTTGGTCAATTTAACTATAGTGACTATTTTCCAAACAGTAATAATGTCAGTAAATTTGAAGCCATTTCGAAACGGGTAATGGATAAACAGACGGTTGAAAAGCCGACTTTCAGAGAGTTTGCCGATGTCTGGTATAACGAAATGAAAGTAACCTGGCGTATTTCATACCAGGAAACCATCTCCCAGGTATTATATTCAAGAATTATGGATACCTTTGGTGACAGGGTGATCGACAGCATCAAAAAGTCGGATCTACTACAATTTCGCGCTACGCTCGGCAAAGTGACACGCAAAAATGGTAAGGGTTTATCCGCAGATCGAATCAACAGACATATGAAAGTTCTGAGAATGATCTTGAATGAGGCCGCCGATCGATTTGATTTTACTACACCTTTTCATGGTATAAAACCTTTAAAAGTACCCAAAAAGGATGTGGATCCGTTCACCCTGGAAGAAATCAACCTTATTCTTAATAATGTCAGGGCAGATTTTAAAAATTATTATACGGTACGTTTTTTTACTGCCATGAGGCCGGCTGAAATAGATGGCCTGAAATGGAAATATGTTGATTTTAAGCTACGTCAAATTCTGGTAAGAGAGACCATTGTTAATGGACGTGTTGAATACACTAAAACTGACGGCAGTCAGCGTGAAATCGATATGTCTGAACCCGTTTTCAATGCTTTAAAAAAACAGTATCAGGCTACCGC
>DRNA01000356.1 GCA_011322365.1 Aeromonadales bacterium
ATCATTGAGCGTCCAAAGGATCGTAGTGGGCATAGTCTGTATTGTTCGCTGGTTTATATTAATCAACAGGGTGAAATTAAATCCGTGCACCGGAAATTAATGCCCACCTATGAAGAAAGACTGAGTTGGGCCACAGGTGATGGGCATGGTCTGGTGACTCATCCATTGGGCAAATTTACCCTTGGTGGTCTGAACTGCTGGGAAAACTGGATGCCACTGGCTAGAACCGCTTTATATGCTCAGGGAGAAGATGTTCATATCGCCGTGTGGCCGGGAAATCTGAAAAACACACAGGATATTACACCGTTTATCGCCAAAGAAGGTCGGTCGTATGCGATTTCTGCCTGTGGTCTGATGCGTCCATCGGATATCAACAAGTTGCCTTTTGAGTTGCCTGAATTAACCGATGCCAGTGATGAATTTTTTGCCAATGGGGGTTCCTGTATTGCTAATCCTGATGGCAGTTGGTTGATCGAACCTCAGGTAGGAGAAGAAGGTTTGTATATTGCTGAACTCGATCACAACAGCATCAGAATGGAACGACAAAATTTTGACCCTGCCGGTCATTATTCTCGAGCTGATGTTTTACAGGTTGTAGTTGACAGAAGCCGACAGGCGTCGGCTATTTTTAAAGATTAATCTGTCGCAGCTATCATGTTGGAGCTAGCATAAAGCGGTTATTGATTCTTACTATGGGGTATTTCAATTTGAACTGCATGGCCTTATAAATGCCCAGTGATTTTAAAAAAGGATCAACTTCTGCTTTTTCATCACTATTCAGTGATTGATAATAATCCAACGGTCGTTGCATCTTCCACAGGGAATAAGGTAGTACCAGTCTTTGCTCATTAACACCACCAAGGTTGAAGTCATGGGTGCCGAGTCTACGGGGAATTTCAAGGGGTTGGCTTTTATCATTTTGTTGTTCATACCATAGGGATAGCCGTTGCCCGGTTTCTTCCAGTACTGGCCATTGATGTTGAAATTGATCGTTTAAAATGCCTTTCAGCGTTTCCGGGATGCTGTCACCTTCGATAAAATTACCGGGTTCATGATGCCCCTTTCTCATGCGTTCAACCCAGTTGGCAACATGGGGCGCAATGGTTTTCATTAACGATCCAGGATAGGGATCCCGATAGAGATGAGCGTACAGTGGCCCGATAAAACCAAAATCTGCAATAGAAGGCACCGATCCGAGTAAATAGGGATAACGTTGTAGATGTTGATCAAACTCAGCAAGAAAGCGGTTTTCATACCAGTTTTCGATAGCCGGTATGGTTTTATCCGTAATACCGAGGCCCGGCACGATATCTTTGAAGCGGTTGCCTATTTTTTTGCCGATAAAAGCACGCAGAAAAGCAGGGAATTTGGGATTGATAATATTGCCGAATTGCTGGTAAATGAAAGGAAAGTTATCATGATTCCAACGATAGTGCATGGCAGGGATTAATAACCATTCATCACCATAGAGTTCCAGTAGCAGTGATACCAGTTTCTGTTTTGGCGTGTCGGGATAAACAGACTGCTGGGGAAACTCATTTTCCAACGTATCAATAATATGAGAAGTGTCCTGCAAATAATCGCCTGAGGGCGTTTTGACTACCGGAATAAAGCGCACACCGGTATGGGGTATGATAATTTTTTTGTATATTTTGAGCGTCGAGAGGATCTCATCATAAGGAATATTTTTATAGTCAAGGTAGGCTCGAGCCTTACCCGAGTAGAGAGAAAACTCGGCACCGTACAGGGTATATTTATCAGTTTTCTGTTTATTTCTCATTGATAGATTCTACTTATAACGGAGCTAACTATTGTAACAATATAAGACTGTTCTTCGGGTTAATTATTACAAATTTCACCACATTAACATCCTGTTTAAAGTCTTGCTTATTACCTTCTGATTTTTTATGCTGGGGGGAAACCCTTTATAAAAAGAGACGAATAATGGAAGGGATACTACTCTCCTATTGGCAATTCTGGCTATTATTAGCTTTTGCACTGTGGGCTTTACTTGACCGGTTGTTGATTCCCAGCATTCGCTGGATCCTTCGCCGTCGCCTGAATAAATTGATTCATCGGGTGAATCAGTCTCTGGATATTCAAATAAGACCCTTTCAGCTTACCAAAAGAAAAGTATTATTGGACCGATTAGTTTTTGACCCTCAGGTTATGCAGGCGGTGGATGATTATGCCAAAGAGAAAGATATTCCTCGAGAAGTTGTTCAGGATAAAGTTAAAATTTATGCACAGGAAATTGTGCCTGCTTTTAATGCCTATATTTATTATCGTGTAGGATACTGGATAGCAAAAGGGTTGGCCCGTTGGCTCTATGATGTTCGAGTGGAGGTGAACAACAGTCGTGATCTGGCCAATATCGATCCAGAGGCTACGGTAGTTTTTGTGATGAATCATCGCAGCAATATGGATTATATTCTGGTTTCTTTTCTGGCTTCAAGGCGAACTACGCTTTCTTATGCCGTGGGTGAATGGGCACGGATCTGGCCATTACAGAGCTTATTAAAAGCAATGGGGGCGTTTTTTGTCAGGCGCAACTCCCGCAATGAGTTGTATCGAAAAGTATTAGAACGTTATATTTCCATGGCAACCAAAGAAGGCGTATGTCAGGCAATGTTTCCTGAAGGTGGTTTGAGTCGTGATGGTAAATTACGTCCGCCTAAATTGGGATTACTGGATTATATGCTCAGAGATTTTGATTATGAGAAAGATCGCGATGTGCTTTTTATTCCGGTGGGCATCAATTATGACCGTACCCTTGAGGATCGGACCTTACTTCGCTCCCTGGATCCCGACGCACAGAAAAAGGGTGGCTGGTTTGCCTTAAAAACCACCTTAAAATTCTGGGGGCATAATTTCAAACTGATGTGGAAACATCACTGGAAGAATTTCGGTTTTGCTGCGGTGACATTTGGCTCACCTATTTCTGCCAAAGCATTTGCTACTAAACAGCATATTGATTTTGCAACAATGGAAAAGGATAAACGATTTGAGCAGATCGAAGAATTTTCTCAGCAATTATTTTCAGCAGTAGCGGATGTGGTGCCAGTATTGCCTATTTCTGTTATATGCCGGGTATTTCAATTAAGGCCAGAAGAAAAACTCACGCGCTTAACGTTGAAAGGTAAGGCATTAGCCATGCTGGAGAGAAGTCGTAAAAATGGTGCCCCTGATGTGATAAAAAAAGGCCAATGGGATGAATCTTTAAATGAGGCTATTAATATGTTATTAATCCGACATCTATTGATTGAAAAGGATGGTTTTCTCCAAATGGCGACTGATCAAGAGCAAGTGATTGCTTACTATGGAAACTCAAGTGCCCACTGGTTTAATGATATTTAGTTGTAATCCGCCTAATCTGTAAAAAAATCCCACTAAATTGTAAGAAAACGCTATCTGATGACTCCAATGAATCTGGGGATAAATCTGATCAATTATATTTAAACTGAAAAACATGTTAAAAGTTTCTTCTATTAATTCAACAACTGCGCAGAAGGGTACTCAAAAAAAATCGATTAGGGGCAGTCAGCCACGCGTGGTCTCTTTTTTCGAATTCTGGCCCACCTGGGTGATGTATGCTCCTGTGGCTTTGCAATGGGTAGTATTATCATTTCGCTATCGGTCTTTAACTTTGCCTTTTATTGCCAATCCGAAACTGACTATTTCAGGAATGGTGGGGGTTACTAAAAGTGAACTGATGTCTCAGGCGGGCCCCAAATGTGATGCTGCTATTCTCGATTGGGATGTTCACACCATAACCGATGCACCGCTTCCTGAGCAGATTAACGCCTGGCTTGAACGACTTCAGGGTAAAGGAATTCATTTCCCGCTGGTTTGTAAGCCCGATATTGGCTGTCGGGGTTCCGGAGTGAAACTGATACATGATGTTGAGCAACTTTATTCCGTTATGGCTCAATACCCTCTGGGTGCTAATTTGTTGGGTCAGAAATTAGCCAGCTGGGAACCGGAAGTGGGCATTTTTTATGTAAAAAAACCGGGGAATGAGAAAGGTGAAGTGGTTTCACTGACTATCAAATACAGCCCCTATGTTATTGGTGATGGTAAAAGTACGCTGGGTGAACTGGTGGACAAGGATAACAGGGCGAAACAGTTACTGGAGATTTATCAGCACCGACATATTGATAACTGGCAACAGGTTATTGCAAAAGATGAGCCCTATCGTCTGGTATTTTCTGCAAGTCACTGTAGAGGCGCCGTATTTGAAGATGCCTGTCACCATATCACACCAGAATTAACCCGAGCTATTGATGAGTTGATGTCTGATTTGCCCGAATTTTATTATGGTCGCCTTGATGCAAAATATTCTAATCTACAGGATTTAAAAAGTGGTGAAAATATAGAAGTTGTAGAGATAAATGCTGCCAGTGCCGAGTCAATCCATATCTGGGATAAAAATACAACCTTGTTCACAGCAATTAAAACTTTATTATGGCAGTACCGCACTCTTTTTCAAATCGGCCATGAAAATAGAAAAAAAGGCTATAAAACACCTGGGATAAAAAAGATTTTACAACATTGGCTCAAAGAACGCTCGTTAACTAAATATTACCCGGATACCGATTAAATGGTTATGAAGATTTCTCATCCATTAAACATTCCCATTCAAAATA
>DRNA01000357.1 GCA_011322365.1 Aeromonadales bacterium
ACCCGCTCCCGAGTATCAAATGGGCTGGAAAAATAAACGGGCTGCACAACGATCATTGAACAGAATTCTCAAATTCGATTTTGATAAAATCATTCTTGCACACGGTGATCTTATTCTTTCAGACGCTAAAGTCATTGCTCAACAGGCCTGGTATCGGCCATTACACTGGAAAGTGAGTAATAACGAAAATGATGAATAATCCCTGAACAGGTAGAACGGGTATAGCTGCAATAAATAGAGCTGCCTATAGAAATTGTAAAAAAAAAGTGGGAAAATACTGCTCTACTTTCTATCGAGCCGGTAGCCGGTTTTTTAAAAGGCTGCAGGTGCATTCCAGAGGAATCTCATGGGTAAAATCAAGGTCTCAATTATCGGTGGTGCAGGTTATGGTGCTGCAGAACTGTTACGCCATCTTCTGGTTCGTGAAGATGTTGAAATCTCACGTATTTCCAGCAAAGACTATATTGGTAAAACCATTGGTGAAGTTCACCGTTCTTTTTATGGTCTGGAAAAAGCCAATATTATTATTGAGGATATCTCACCAAAGCAATGTGTTGCCGATGCTGACTTTGTTTTTCTTGCCATGCCACACATTATTACCGCACGAGTAGCAATGGAATTATTTGATGAAGATGTGCGTATTATCGACTTATCCGGTGATTTCAGGCTATCCCAACTTGAAGATTATATTCGGGATTATGCCCCTGAACACCCTTGCCCGGAACGCCTTGGCACCTTTGTTTATGGCATGCCGGAATTAAATTCCGAAGCCATTAAAACCGCGAAACATGTTGCCAGTCCCGGTTGTTTTGCTACCGGTATTGCCATGGGGCTATTACCATTAGCCCATGCCGGTTTATTAAAAGGGGCGAACGTTAGAACTGTGGCGATGACAGGCTCTTCTGGTTCAGGAGTCAGGCCTGTGCCGGGAACACATCATCCTATTCGTGCCAATAACCTTAAGGCATATAAAGTGCTGCATCATCAGCATCGAGCTGAGATTGTACAAACGATTAATGCGGCAGGGGCAGAGAATGTGTCGCTGGATTTTATCCCGGTTTCTGCACCGCTGGTAAGAGGTATTCTGGCTATTTCGCAACTTGATTTACCGGAAAAGATGGATGAAGAGCAGATCCAGCAGCTTTATGAAGAGTATTATGGCGAGCATACTACGGTAGTAGTGATGCCCCTGGGACAGAGCCCGGAAGTGGTTGCAGTCAAAAATAGTGTACGTGTTGAAGTGGGTATTACCGTACGTATTGATGAAGTAACAGGGCAACGCACTCTTGCCTGTATCAGTGCTATTGATAATCTTATCAAAGGCGGTGCTGGACAGGCCATACAGAGTTTTAATCTGATGACAGGTAAATCCGCCTCTTATGGACTGGATCACCCTGCGCTTTGGCCCTGAGAAATGGCCTTGAGAAATGGACATGAGTAAAAAACCCCTTGCGGTGGTAAAGGTTGGTGGCGATGTGCTGCTGGGCGAAGCTGAGCGTCAGGGAATCAGTAACAATATTTATGATCTGATTGAAGCTGACTGGCAAGTGATTGTACTTCATGGTGGTGGCCCTCAGACTAACCGGCTTCAGCAGCAATTGGGCATGACACCGAATAAAGTGGCGGGTCGCCGTATTACCAGTGAGTCGGATCTCATTGTTGTGGAACAGGCCATCTGTGGTGAAGTCAATGTGGCCTTAACACAACTTTTACAGGATAAAGCCATCAATGCTTTCGGTTGTAACGGTGCCTCGGGAAAAATAATAATTGCTGAAAAAAGACCGCCCAGAGTGGTATCAGGTGCTGGAGCTGATGCCATTGATTTTGGAGAAGTGGGTGATGTTACCGCGATTAACAGTAAGCTGTTACAGGGTTTGCTCGACCTGGAGCTGGTACCTGTGATAGCGACGCTGGGGGTTGAGAAAAATTCTGGCAGGGTTTTTAATATTAATGCTGATACTACCGTAGTACAGATTGCCCGAGCAATGCAGGCTGATTTATTATTACTCACCACAGCGGTGGGAGCCATCTATAAAGATCTGTCATCCCCTGAAACTCGTATTGCAAAAGTAAATGCTACCGAGGCCAGACAGTTGATAGTCGATGGTATTATTCAGGGCGGTATGATCCCGAAAGTTGAAGAAGCTTTATCGGTGTTAAAAGATGGCGTTAAAAAAATTGCCATAGTTGGGCCACAGCAATCTGGTGCATTTATTTCAGTTGCCAGGGATGAAGGAACTTTGGGGACATTAATTGATGCAGGCAGCTGAGGTTGAGAAGGTTTTCGAGCAGTTTCCTGAAGAAATTCGGCAGTGTTTGCTCGTTATTAGAAAATTAATTTTAGACACTGCTAAATCTCAGGGCAAGCGCCTCACCGAAACGCTCAAATGGGGAGAACCCAGCTATTTATGTGAAGGAGCCTCCACGGTAAGATTAGGCTGGAAAAAAAGCCAGCCGGATGAATATTATGTTTATTTTAATTGTAAAACAAGATTAGTGGATACCTTCAGGGAAATTTATCCCAGGCAATTTAACTATTCATGTAATAGAGCTATTGTACTTAATGTTAATGAAAAGTTTTCACCAGAGGCATTAATGCATTGTATTGCACTTTCGCTAACTTATCATAAAATCAAACATCTTCCTTTATTGGGAGCGTAGTAACAAAATAATTAAATTATTTGAAAAACTGGAACTAAAAATGAGTATTGAAAAAGAATTATCTGAAAGGGCTAATGGTTGTTGTGAACTTTGCAGTGCCACTGAAAATTTAACTGTTTACGATGTGCCTCCCGATGGGGACGGTAGTATTGATAAAAGCATTCTGGTTTGCGGAAGCTGTTTTGAGCAGATAAATGATGAAGATAAAGTGGATGTTAATCATTGGCGTTGTTTAAATGATAGTATGTGGTCACAGGTACCTGCGGTTCAGGTAATGGCCTGGCGAATGTTAACGCGATTAAGTGGTGAAGGATGGCCTCAGGATTTGTTAGACATGTTGTATCTGGATGAAGAAACATTGAGCTGGGCTAAAGCGAATGGGGATGGTGAAACCGAAGATAGTACTGTAGTACACCGCGATAGTAATGGTGCTGTTTTATCGGCAGGTGATACGGTGACGTTGATTAAGGACTTAAACGTAAAGGGTGCAAATTTTACTGCAAAAAGGGGTACTGCAGTGAGAGGGATTTCATTAGTTGATGACAATACCGAACAGATTGAGGGGCGTGTCAATGGCCAGCAGATTGTTATCCTTACTCAGTTTGTAAAAAAATCAAATTAAATAAAAAGGCAGGTTAATATGCATAAATTTTATTTGTCGGTTATTTTTATTCTGTTGGCTGTCATTGGTTTCGGAACCTATAAATTTATATTACAGGGCGCTGTAGGTAATAGTCCAGATAACAGAATTTCAATTAAACTCAGTTCTTCGGAAAGAAATCTGCTGCTGAAAGAAATGCGATCATTTCTCTCAAGTATTCAGCAGATAACACAATCTCTGGTAAAGGATGATTTCATTAAGGCTGCAAAGGCCGCCAGGGCATCGGGTCGAGCTGCTCAAAAAGATGTGCCGGGTTCATTAATGAGTAAATTACCTTTAGGTTTTAAGAAACTGGGTTTTGATACTCACTCCCGATTTGATCAGCTGGCTCTGGATACAGCAGATATGGTAGATAAACAACTGGTGTTAACGCAGCTTTCTACGCTAATGCAAAACTGTGTTAGTTGTCATGCTGCCTATCGATTAGATTTGGAAAAACAGCAATAAAATTTGACGTAAAGCTGATGAGTGCACATGAAAAAATAAATTATATCGAGTTTCCTTCAAAGGATTTTTCTGAAACTCAATTATTTTTTAGCGAAGTTTTTAATTGGGAATTTGTTATTTATG
>DRNA01000358.1 GCA_011322365.1 Aeromonadales bacterium
ATGATCCACATTATCATGCACAGAAAAAGGCATGCTTTCATTTAAACCATAAACTGAACTGGACGAAGCATAAACCAGATGTTTTACTTTATTATGTCGGCAGCCTTCCAGGATATGGGCAAAGCCTACAATATTACTTTCCACATAGGATAATGGATTTTCTATGGAATAACGCACTCCGGCCTGAGCCGCCAGGTTCATAACCTTGTCAAACTGTTCTTCAGCAAACAGCTTTTCCATGGCCTCTCTATCGGCCAGGTCCATTTTAATAAAACGGAATTTGCCAGTTTTGTCAGATTCAGCACTGCTCAGGGTTTCTTCTATCCGCTTAAGCCTGGCTTCTTTCAGGCTGACGGCATAATAGTCGTTTAATATATCAATGCCTACAACATCATCACCGCGTAGACAGAGCTGTTCGGAAAGTTTTGAGCCGATGAAGCCAGCGGCTCCGGTTACTAGAATTTTCATGAAAATTCAGCGCTGAGCGTTGAGCGTTGAGCGTTGAGAAAGAGCTGAGTATGAGCTCATTTTGGCGCTTAACTATCAATACTCTTTGCTTACCTCCTGTAATTTTTTTTGAGGCCATTGAGCATTCTTAAAATCTCTTTTACTTCATTGACCCAGTTAATACCAATGGATTTATCAATATAGCCGATTTCTATCCCAATATAAGTCTGAGTAATTAATTCTGCCCCAGAACCTCTGGCTATTTCAATAAACCTTATTTTTTCTTTACCTGACTCTTTTTCAATACCTTCTGCAATATTGCTGGCAATAGATAAAGAGCTACGGGTTATCTGATCCCTAAAACCATAATCCCTACAATCTCTAAAACATTTAAAAACATCAACACTCAACCGACAACTACGTTTCCAGACATCCAGTCTTTCACACCTCATAAGCTACTCCCTTAACTTATTTACTGAAAAATCTCCTGCTCTTTCTCAACGCTCAACGCTCAGCGCTGAACGCTATCTCTTTATACTATCCCCCCGCCCAATCGCATAATAGCTAAACCCTTTTTCATGCATCAATTCCGGATCATACATATTCCGTCCATCGAAGATTACGGGTTCTGAGATTTCCTGTTTGATTAAATCAAAGTCCGGGGCGCGGAATTGTTTCCATTCGGTGCAGATGACCAGCATGTCGGCGTTTTTCAGGCAGGCTTCTTTGGTGCCCATGAGTTTCAGGTCGTCGCGGTTGCCGTAGATGCGTTGTGTTTCTTCCATGGATTCGGGGTCGTAGGCCTGGACGGTGGCGCCAGCGTTCCAGAGGGATTCCATCAGGGTGCGGCTGGAGGCTTCGCGCATGTCATCGGTGTTGGGTTTAAAGGCCAGCCCCCATAGGGCAATGGTTTTACCTTTGAGGTTCTGTTCGCCATTAAAGTGGGTTTTGATTTTATTGAACAGGACTTCTTTTTGACGATAGTTGACCGATTCTACGGCTTCAAGGAGTTCGGCGTGGTAGCCGATTTCTTTGGCGGTTCTGGCCAGGGCCTGTACATCTTTGGGGAAGCAGGAGCCGCCGTAGCCGCAGCCGGGGTAGATAAAGTGATAACCAATTCTTGGATCAGAGCCGATGCCTAAACGCACTTTTTCAATATCGGCACCCAGGCGTTCTGCCAGATTGGACATTTCATTCATAAAGCTGATTTTAGTGGCTAACAGGGAATTAGCGGCGTATTTGGTCAGTTCGGCAGAACGGACATCCATAAAGATAATACGATCGTGGTTACGGTTAAAGGGGGCATACAGTTCTTTAATGACTTTTTCTGCTTTTTCATTATCCGTACCAATAATAATACGATCCGGCTTCATAAAGTCATTAACGGCAGCGCCTTCTTTTAGAAACTCAGGGTTGGAAACCACATGAAAAGGAACGTCTTTACCGCGTTTATTTAATTCTGCAGACAGAGCTTCTGCTACTTTGTCTCCGGTACCGACAGGCACAGTGGATTTATCAATAACTATTTTTTCATCATCCATATACTGACCGATGCTTTTAGCAACGGAAACAACGTATTGCAGATCCGCTGAGCCATCTTCATCAGGTGGTGTGCCTACGGCAATAAACTGGATAGGGGCAAATTTGACACCATCTTCGATATCTGTGGTAAAGTGCAATCGCCCTTCTTTATGGTTTTCTGTAACAATGCTGTCCAGTCCCGGCTCATAAATAGGCATAATGCCATTTTTTAAACCTTCAATTTTAGCTTCATCCACATCTACACAGGTCACATTATGTCCGACTTCTGCCAGACAGGCACCTGTTACCAGGCCCACATAGCCTGTACCAAAAATAGTTACTTCCATTCACACTTCCTATTGATTTAAAATTTGTCTTTGAAATGATTCCAGCATCATTAATGTCCATATACTGGCACTATTATCACGCAGGCCGGATTGATGCTGGCTAACCAGTTGCTTTAAATAATCTGCATTAAACAAACCGTTATCCAGAAACTGTTCACCTAACAATCGTTGCTGTACTTTTTCTTTTAGAGGCCCCCTAAACCAGTTAGCCAGGGGTACCGAGAATCCCATTTTTCGACGATACAGTACATCTATAGGTAAGTATGGTTCCAGAGATTTTTTCAATATATATTTTCCCATCTGTCCATTAAGCTTTAATTTGGAGGGCAGACCGGATATCCATTCAATATATTTATGATCCAGCATAGGTACTCTCACTTCCAGTGAATGCGCCATACTGGCTCTGTCCACCTTGGTTAAAATATCATCCACCAGATAGGTTTTCATATCCAGATATTCAATTAAAGCCAGCGGGTCTGTCCTGGCCATTCCTGGAGCCTTTTGTGCATATTGTTCAAACACATCTACGGCCTGATAACCGCCTAACTGTTGTTTCATATCCTGGCTGAATAATTTGTTACGCTGGTCATCCGGCATAATGGCTACGGTATTAAAATAGGCTCCAACAGAACTGCGAGCCAGTGCCTGAAAAGTGGTTTTAGCTCTAAATATTCTAGGAGCCCAGTCAGCTTTTGGGTATAATTTTCCCAAAACACCAAATACCGGTTTACGAATGCTATAAGGCAATATTGAGCGAATTTTTTCTTCATTCATATGCCAGATATGACGACGGTAGCCGGACAGGGGTTCATCACCACCATCACCGGAAAGTGCGACAGTTACGTTCTTTCTGGCTAACTGACATACACGGTAAGTGGGAATAGCCGAACTGTCCGCATAGGGTTCATCATATAAAAGAGCGAGTTCATCCAGTAAACCAAAATCATCGGTTTCTACCGTTTCCACATAATGATTGGTATTATACTGTTCAGAAACCATTTGAGCATATTCGGACTCATTAAACTTTTTATCATTAAAAGCAATTGAACAGGTATTGACCGGCTCATCCTGCAATTGGGACATCATTGCCACAACACCACTGGAATCGACCCCGCCTGAAAGAAAGGCACCCAGCGGGACTTCTGCAATCATGCGAATATCTACCGCTTCTTTCAGCCGTTCAATCAGTTCACTGGCTGCCTGCTGTTCTGTAATTTGATGGTCAGCTTCAAAAGGAATTTCCCAGTACTGTTCGGGCCGCAGTTGTTTTTTACCCCTTTGTATCAGCAGGCGATGACCTACCTGTAATTTGTAAACATTTTTATAAATGGTTTTAGGTTCGGGAATATAGCCCAGAGCACAATAGTCTTCTATGCCTGTTACATCCATATCTTTTTTAAATGACGGATGCTGCAGCAGGACTTTTAATTCTGAACCAAAAATCAGATAGTCATCTTCAGTTACAG
>DRNA01000359.1 GCA_011322365.1 Aeromonadales bacterium
AGGCAACGCAGCACTGGCTTCCTGCTTGAGCTCCCATAGGGCAAGAGGATAAGCGCACATCTTCCGCGTTATAAAAGTTCAAGTTAGACAGAAAATTGCTCCATGCATTTCCTGCATACTATCCATCCATGGATATAAATGACTAACACTTCACTTTTATGCCTTGAATCTGTACGCTTCTCCTCTTGCTGAAATCCTGCATCTTGAATGATTATGGGTATATATCCTCTGGAGAAAATTGTAGAGGCATTTAATTATGTTGAAACAGGAGAAAAAACGGGCAATGTTGTAGTAATTGTTGAGCACCATCCGAGCAGCACCCAATAATAATCGCTTCCGAAAAAAAAGCCCGTAAAAAAATACAAAGACACTCTGGAGAAATGAACTTTGCTATTACGGGCTGACGTGAACTATTTTTCCTCCAGTGAATCGCTAGACCAGTTGGAAAGCCAGATAAAGAGTAGCAAAGAAACCAACAAACCAGACGGCCGTTCTGAAAAAGGGGGCATTGATGTAGTACAGGGGCGTGTAGGCTAATCTGGACCAGAAATAGATAGCACTGGCCAGGATTGTATTTTCAGTGCTATGACCTGTGAGAGAAACCGCTAACGCCATTGGAGCAAACAGGATCAAACCTTCAAATGCATTCATGTGGGCTCGATATGCTCTGTGCGCCCATTCATCATCAAATGGATCATCACCTGGTAGAGGATTTAAAAATATTTGTATCAAGCCACCAATTTTTTTCACTCGGTAAGCCGCATAGGGAACCACCATTACAGCCGTTAATATGACACTCCAACTAAGCCAGTAAATTTCATTTTTCATCTTATTGTTACCCAATAGTGCTAAAAATTTATGTTGGAGATGATAGTTATGTATTATAATTGGCACAATGGTGATTAATGTTAACTTTAAGTTCTAATAAAGAGAACAATGGGGTTGGGTGGATGAGTAATTTAAATCGGTTGTTAGTGTTCTATTATGTCATCGAAAGTGGCAGTTTTACCGGAGCAGCTAAACAGCTTGGCATCGCACGTTCTGCAGTAAGTCGTCATATATCCTTATTAGAAGAAGAGAAAAAGGTGAAATTATTAAATCGAACCACTCGCAATCTTGGACTGACTGAAGCAGGAAAAGTGTTGTTTGATAGTTGTATTGAAATCATCCAACAGATTGAATCCGCTGACAAAAAAATCAGGAAACTTCATGAACAACCGACGGGGACTTTAAAGATAGCTGCGCCTATTTCCTTAGGAAATCAGCATATTTCCCCTCTGATTCGAGAATTTATGGCTCTTTATCCAGAACTAAATTTTGATATCCTGCTTGATGATTCTGTACTGGATATGGTTGAGCAGGGAATTGATATCAGCATTCGCGTGGGGTGGTTAAGCGATTCTCAATTTTATGCCAGAAAATTACTGAGCTGGCCACGGTATCTGTGTGCATCGCCAGAATTTTTACAAAAACACGGCATGCCGGAAACTATTGAGGACTTAGGTCAACTGGAATGGATTATATTCAGCCGATTACCATCTCCTCACCAATGGACTTTTTATAAAAACAATGAAGAATTTAAAATTCAGGTAAAGGGTCGTTTTAAAACCAATAATGCTGATAGTGTCAGAGAAAGTTTGATTGCCGGAGGTGGATTGGCGGTAATGGCCAGTTTCGTAGTAAAAGAAGAAATAGAAAAGGGTAGTCTTATCCGCCTGTTTCCAGAGTATGAGATTGGAGAAATTGGTATGTACGCTGTCTATCAACATCGCCATTTTCAACAGGAAAAGATAAAGCTATTCCTGGATTTTCTAGTGCAGCATTTTGATAGCATGGATTTAACCGCAGGTTAAAGGTAAAGGGACTGCAATTTGCCACCATGAATATTAGCAATTTCATATATTAGAGATTGATGATATAAGAGAAAAAGTGTATAGTTGAATGCAATTTATTGATTGTAAATTTCAAAGGTGAAGCTCATGAAATATATTTCAAAATTACTTTTATCTTCTTTCTTAGCCGTTATCGCCTATCCGGCTTTTGCTGCCTGGGAGGCACTCCCTGATAAAGCTCCAGCACCAGAGGATAATCCAACAACTGCTGAAAAAGTCGAGCTTGGTAAAATGCTTTTTATGGACCCTCGATTTTCCTCGACGGGGACAGTTTCCTGTAATTCCTGTCACAATATTATGGAAGGAGGGGATGATAGTCGATCCTTTTCGATGGGTGTACATGGCAAAATGGGTGGACGCAATGCTCCTACCGTTTGGAATTCAGCTTTTCATTCGGTTCAATTCTGGGATGGCAGAGCAGATTTGCTTGAGGATCAGGCGAAAGGCCCGGTGACTAATCCCGTAGAAATGGGTGTGACTGAAATTGAAATGGCGATGAATAAGGTGAGGGCTATTTCTGGATATAAACCCTATTTTGAAAAAGCATTTGGAAAAAATTCTATGACTGTTGAAAATGCAGCTAAAGCTGTGGCTGCTTTTGAACGCACCTTAATAACTCCAAATAGCGCATATGATCGCTATGTAAAGGGTGATAAAACTGCCATGACTATTCAACAAATACGTGGCATGAATACCTTTGCTAAAATTGGTTGCACTTCCTGTCATTCAGGGGCTGCCTTTAATGGCCCTAAAATGCCATTTGGTCAGGGTTTTTATGCAAAGTTTCCTACCTTTGTAGATAGTAAATATATTAAACAATATAATCTGCTTAAAGATAAAGGCCGCGAATCCGCTACAGGAAAACCTGGCGATGCTCATATGTTCAGAGTACAAACACTGCGGAATATCACTGATACTGCTCCTTACTTCCACAACGGTTCTGTGAACGATCTTTCAGAAGCGGTACGACTGATGGCTAAAACACAGCTTAACCAGGATCTGAAAGATAAGGATGTAGCGGATATCGTAGCATTTTTAGCAGCATTGACTGGAGAGTATCCTGAAATTAAAATGCCCCGATTACCCTCAACACCTGGACAATCTGTGCTGGTGGAAAAATAGCATTCTCCACCGGGTTATGGTGGATATAGAAAACTTTCAACTTTGATGCAGCTTTTTCCATTGAAGTTTAAAGGATTGGGTGAAAACCTGAAATTGGAGAATTATTCTAAATTGTTGCTTTTAATTATTTTTATGACCAGGAATTTTGTTAATACTAAAATCCTGGTCATATTATAAAATCACCCAACCTTTTTGTTGGGTGAATTAAATTTTTTATGGTTGAGAAGAGGGATTTTATTTTCTCTGGAGCGCTGAACTAAATAACTGCTTAAGAACATTATCGCTGATAGGGTTAATATAGTGAAAGGTTTGATTGATGACATGTTAGTTAGATTGCATTTTCAGGTTCATATCAATTTCTTTATATTTATCATACCAGTATGCTGATTTTTCAGGATCTTCTTCTACTCCCAGTCCTACATCATAAATCATTGAGAGGTATTTGTATTTATCATGTGGGGTATCCGAGGTGTTAGAAATTTTAAGAAAACAACGGAGAGAGTCATTGTATTTTTTGTTTTTAAATAGTATTACCGCTGTATTATATATTTTTGTATTATTTGTTTTAGAATTTTGTTCGCATCCCTGATTTTCAATAAAAACTATAGCTTCATCAAGTAGCTTGCTCTGCTGTTTTTGTTTGATTTTTTGTTGTAATACATTTTGTTTCCATTTCCGTATTTTTTCCTGTCGAAAATCAGAGAGTTGTCTGGCAGAAATGTTACCCTGACTGATAATCGGTGAAACAATAATGCCCGTTTTGTTTTCCTCAAGCCAGATTAATGAATAGTCATTTGTATGTTTGCCATTTACTACGTAACTCTTAGTTGCATCCAGGTTAACAAGTATTTTGCCTTTAATGTCATAGATTGTGTCCCCCAAACCAAAGATATTTAAGGCATTGTATAAGGCATTGTACCTGTATCCACCAATGGTTAGCAGAGTAGAGTGGAGGGGAATATTATGGGCGATAGGGATCGGTACAAGCTCATTGCCGAGTACAAACATTCGTTTTCTGGCAGTTTCGCTGCTGGTAGTAACATGGTGTCCATCCATGGCAACTAATTGGTAGTAATAGGCTTTGGTTGTTGACAACTGAGTTGCATTGTCCCAAATAGTAACTACCGGCCCCTGATATTTGGGAGCGGTGGTGCAAGCTGATAGCATTATAATGCTAATGAGGCAGATTTTGATAAAATTGAAATTGATTTCCATATAGCTAGCTTTATGTCCTGTTTGAAGATTCATTTGTCGATAAAACATACAAATTCCATAAGCTTTCTAATTTACACTAATTTGATTAATGTTATCAACAGGCTATTGCACAAACATTAGACAATATTAGTTTCATACAAGTTGTGGTTATCTAAGAGAATCTGGTTTTGAATGTTCATTCAATATTTCAAATTGGAATTCAACCTCCAATATGATATTAGTGGGGTTAAATTACCTGCAAATGATATTAATTTTATGAAGTTTCCCTCAATCGGTCCTGCATTTCTGGTAACGGCTGCATTTATTGGTCCCGGAACGGTGATTACGGCGAGCCTCGCAGGTGCTAATTTTGGCTATAGTTTGCTCTGGGCGTTACTTTTTTCGATGTTTGCCACGTTGATTCTTCAGGAGATGGCGGCTCGGTTAGGTGTGATTACACAACAGGGGCTTGGAGAGAATATCAGGCAGACGTTCAATAAAGGGATTAGCCGCTGGATTGCTATTGGGCTTGTAGTGAGCGCAATTGTGATTGGCAACGGGGCTTATGAAAGTGGCAATATTTCAGGGGCCAGTATTGGTCTGGTGGCATTATTCGATGGCAATTTCCCGGCCAGTTTTTTTGGCATCAATATCTGGCCTTTCTTTATTGGTCTGATGGCTTTTATGGTGTTGTGGCGAGGGAATTATTTTATCGTAGAAAAAGTACTTATTTTTCTGGTGGCGGTAATGAGTCTGGCTTTTATGTTGACGTTTTTCATGACCCAACCTGACTTAACAGCGTTACTTTCCGGCCTGTTAATACCTCAGTTCCCAACGGATTCAACACTAACGGTAATTGCGCTTATTGGAACTACCGTTGTACCTTATAACCTGTTTTTGCATAGTGCCAGTGCCAGTCGTAAATGGAAGCAACCATCACATCTTAGTGAGGCGAGAAAGGATTTATTAATTTCTATTCCCCTGGGGGGGCTTATTTCCATAGCTATTGTATCTACCGCAGCAACTGCCTTTTTTGGTAAAGCTGTTTCACTACAATCTGTAGCTGATCTGGCGCCGGCATTAGAGCCGGTATTTGGTGATAGTGCCAGGCTGTTGATGGCTATTGGGTTATTCAGTGCGGGCGTTTCTTCTGCGGTTACAGCGCCTCTGGCGGCAGCATTTGCGCTTAGTGGTGTGCTGAACTGGAACAGTGATTTACGCTCCGGTTCATTTAAAAGTATCTGGTTGGCCATATTGATTATCGGTGTAGTGATATCCAGTTCAGACTATAAGGCGGTTTCTGTGATCTGGTTTGCTCAGGTTGCTAA
>DRNA01000360.1 GCA_011322365.1 Aeromonadales bacterium
ACTTTTTCTTCTCCCCGGACTATCGTGAAGTCATTGGTGCAGCTCGCCCACTGGATTCTGGTCGTAAGGGAAAAATTAAAAATGGTCAGGTGATCCAGTTAGATGTCAGACGAAAAATAGCCGATCTTGATCTGCCCGGTATGCCTCATTTAGGTTCAGGTATTGTGTTTAATTATAAAGGTCATCAGGTACTCGCTACTCCCAGCCTTCGCGAAGCTGAAGTGGATGTGATTGATATGAGTAACTGGAAAACTATCAAAAAGATAAAAACCAACGGCCCCGGATTTTTTATGCGATCTCATGAGAATACCCCCTATGCCTGGAGTGATGTATTTTTCGGACCCCATAAAGATGAAGTTCACATCATTGATAAAAGAACTTTAAAAATTATCAAAACGCTAAAACCGGAACCTGGAAAAACCGCAGCCCATATTGAATTTACCAGAGATGGTCGTTATGCGCTGTTAAGTATTATGGAAATGGATGGGGCGATCATAGTCTACGATGCCAAAACCTTTAAAGAAGTAAAACGCCTGCCAATGAAACGTCCTGTAGGAAAATACAATGTCTATAATAAAACCCATCTATCTTTAGGTACAAGCCATTAGTTTATGGGAATGGGGGATGGGGGATAGGGAATAACTTAGTTTTTATGGCGAATAAATTCACTTATTCGCCAGCAGATCCTTCACCTATAAATCCGTTCCTAAAATACGTGCCTAGCCATTTACCGCCTGCGGCCTGGCTTTTTCTCCATACCAGCCTAGCTGTTGGTGTAACTTCACTACTTCACCGATAATAATCAGGCTGGGGGGCTTCAAACCTTCTTTTTGGACCAGTGATTCAATGCTAGTGAGATCGCCAATGACAATTTTCTGCTCTGGCAAGGTGGCTTTGTGAACAACTGCAACCGGTGTTTTTGCAGGGAGTCCATGCTCGATCATTTTCGCTGTAATGATTTTAAGTCCACCGATACCCATATAAATTACAGTAGTCTGAAAAGGTTGTGCCAGGGAATCCCAGTTCAGATCAACTGAATCATCCTGCAGATGACCGGTGGCAAAAACCACTGAATGAGCATAATCCCTGTGAGTTAACGGGATACCGCAATAACTGGAACAACCTGATGCTGAGGTGATCCCCGGCACCACCTGAAAGGGTACATCATTTTCCATTAGTGTAGCTATTTCTTCGCCACCTCTCCCAAAAATAAAGGGATCACCACCTTTTAAGCGTACTACCCGCTTACCCTGTTTGGCCAAATCAACCAGTAACTGATTAATTTCATCCTGTGGCAGGGTATGATTAGAAGATTTTTTACCCACATAAATTTTATGGGCATCACGCCGGGCCAGTTCCATAATACCTTTTGAGATCAATCGATCATAAACCACCACATCAGCTCGTTGCAGTAATCGAACAGCCTTGAAGGTAAGTAATTCCGGATCACCAGGGCCGCCACCTACCAGAGAAACTTCCCCACGGGTTGGAATAGTCTCAGCTCCGGTCTTTAACATATCCTCAAACAATTGTTCTCCTTCGGTGTCGCGGCCAGCATAATAATTATCGGCAACTTCGCCTTCGAACACCTGTTCCCAGAATCGCCTTCTCTGAGTAATATTACTAAAAGTATCTTTAACTTTCTGCCGATATTTATTGGCTAATTTCCCCAGGCCACTCAGTGCCATGGGTAGCATTGCCTCTATCCGCGAGCGGGTCAGCCGAGCTAATACCGGGGCGGTACCCGAACTCCCCACCGCTATTACCATAGGGCTTCTATCAATGATTGATGGGACAATAAAACTGCAAAGCGCTGGATTATCTACCACATTCACCGGGATATTTTTCTCGTGAGCCAGTCTGGATATATCGGCATTCAACTGCTCATTATTAGTCGCCACTATTACCAGCCTGATACCATCAAGATCTTTCACATCAAATATGCGTTTTTTACAAATTGGAGCAGGACTCAGAGAACCCACTGCCTCATTAATTTCAGGTGCTATCAAGGTGACCTGGGCCCCCGTCTTTAATAACAATTCTGCTTTTCTTAATGCAACCTCCCCGCCACCGATAACCAGACAGTTTTGGTATTTTAAGTTTAAAAATGCAGGAAAAAAATCCATGTGATGCCCCTGTTAAATAGTATGGCGGTAATAGTACATGATTTTGATCATTCATTTATTGATAGAAATCAACATAAATTTTTATTCTGTGTTGTGAAGAATTGATCAAGATTAAGGTTTTTCATCCTTGTTAAGTTTAGGCTTTTTACTCATCGTAGTTCCTGAGTTGAAGATCCTATGACAATTAATGATATTCAAGACCTGATGCAGCAGCATGAACAACTTAAATCAGATTTTGGTCAGTTTGAAGATCTTGTGGCTGACGAAAACTGGCAGCAGGCACTAAAAGCCTGGGATGATTTTTATATTGAGGTACACCAGTTAATTCTTAAGGAAGAAAATGGCCTCTACCAATTACTTGATAAATCCTTAAACAGTAATAAAACACAATCTCCCTTCGCCATTTTGCGTATTGAGCATGAAAACCTGAGTCAACTTATTGAAGAGCTCTCCCGATTAATAGAGAAAAAGCAGAAAGGTTCGATTTTAAACGCAGCCGATAATTTCATGTTATTTCTTAATGAGCACTTCGCTCGTGAAAGAAACATCATTTCACCACTTATACCCTCATAATCGTTTTACCCATAATTAATCTAATCTCCATTAATAAATTAATAGCACTTGATTCAGGTCAATGGTTTTTAACTACAGTTCACTAAGATCAACACAACAAAAAATTAGATGACCTACCACAAAAGGAGTCAGTCATGAAAAAGAGTATGATATGTATTGCTGTTGCTTCCATCCTGTCTGTACCAGTTTATGCTACAGATGAGGCTCAAGATACCAGTAATCAGGTTAGCAATATTGCCCAGGCATTTAGTGAAGGCGACGCTCATGTAGCATTAAGGTATCGCTATGAAAATGTTGATCAGGCCAATTTTGCTGATACTGCGGATTTATCTGCAGTAAGGTTTAGATTAAATTTCCAGACCAAATCAGTCAGTGATTTCAGTGCATTTTTTGAAGCCGATCACCTGGCTCAGGTATGGGATACTGATTACAACAGTAAGCTCAATGGAAACACCGCTTTTCCGGTTATTGCGGATCCCATGTACACAGAGATGAATCAGGCTTATATTAGTTATACGGGTATAAAAAATACTACGGTAAAATATGGTCGCCAAAGAATAAATCTGGATAATCAACGATTTGTCGGCGGTGTAGGTTGGCGTCAAAATGAACAGACATACGATGGCGTCACCATAGTCAATACCGGCATTAAAGATACCACTGTTGTTTTTGCCAGCTTGTATAATGTCAATAATATTCTGGGCGGAAATTTGAGTAAAGGTCAGCATAATATTTTAAACGTAACCTACAAAGGTCTGGGTATTGGTGCAATAACAGGTTATGGTTACCTGTTAGAAAACATCTCCGATACTTATGGTATACGACTGAAAGGATCTCAAAAAGTAAGTAAAATGGATCTGGGATATGAATTGGAATATGCCACCCAGGAGACAGATAACACTGCTTCGATTTCCACTGATTATTATCTGCTTGAAGCCAGCCTCGGCAATAAAAGTTTTACCGGCAAGGTAGGTTATGAAGTACATACTGCCAAGAATGGGGTTTCCTTTCAGACACCTTTAGGTACCAATCACAAGTTTAATGGTTGGGCAGATAAATTTCTGGCAATTCAGGGCGATGGTATGGAAGATACCTATTTCGGTGCTATCATACCTTTTTCTGGAATGAAACTGTCAGCCTTCTATCATGATTTTGCTGCTGAGAATTCCAGTCGTAATTTTGGTACTGAATTTGATATTGCGCTAAGTAAGAAATTCAATAAGACTTACGGCTTATTACTTAAATATGCCAGTTATTCAGCCAAAGATTTTAGCTCGGATACTGATAAGTTATGGATTCAATTTACTGCAAATTTCTAACTTAAAGAGTGATTTCACCTTTAAAATAGAATACCTGTGTCTCCAATACAGGCTTGAGCCACCTCTCCGAGGTGGCTTTTTTATTTAATCCATACTTTGCACCCATTCTTGCTAATCTCTTAAAATCATTTAAAATTAACAATCACATCTCTTTGAATAATAAATAATAGAATGTCAGTACACTTCTTTAAATTTTTCATTTTATCAGCTATTCTGAGCAGTTGCCTTTTGTTGCCCTGCTCAAACTCTGAAGCTCATTCCTTTACCACAACTAATGCTTCTGTTGAATTATTCGATGATGATCAATTTAAGTTCAGTCTGAATGTGGATCTGATAAACATTATAGAACAACAAAAACTCATTAAAGGTAGTGGCGATAATTTAATCGAGAAAGTACAGAACCTGACTAAAATGGAGCTATTTCAAATATTACAACAATTAAATTCCAACCTGCGCAAACATATCATCTTTAATTTTGATAACAAAGCGATTTTACTCGATAAATTAACCGCTCCCGGTGTATATAAACTCAAATTGAGGCTCTCACAAAATTCCACCATTACAGACTATCGAGTGACTTTTACAGGTTTTGGGCATTATCCAATAGATAGCAAGCATCTTTCTGTGTTTTTTCCTGAAGAAATGGGCGAAATCAATTTTCAATTGTCCACTCCCATTAATAGAATTATAAAAGGAGGTATAGAGAGCGATAATTTCATTCTGGGAAAGAATAATATTAGTCGTTTCACATTACATTTATCAACAGTTTTAAACTATATCTACCAGGGAATAATTCATATTATTCCACAGGGATTTGATCATATATTATTCGTTCTGGCATTATTTTTACTTTGCAATAGCCTCTCTGCCCTGTTATGGCAAATTAGTGCTTTTACCATTGCACATACAGTGACTCTGGCATTAGAAATTTTTGGCATCCTCAATGTGCCTTCTGCTATTGTTGAACCTTTCATAGCACTATCCATAGCCTACATTGCTATTGAAAATATTTTTCAGCACCAGCTAAAATCCAGCCGCATAGCTATTGTTTTTGTCTTTGGCTTATTGCATGGTCTTGGCTTTGCTTCAGCTTTATTAAAATTCGGTTTACCCCCAGGCCAGTGGTTGTCCAGTTTAATTTCTTTTAATGTTGGCGTTGAAATTGGCCAGTTACTGGTCATTGCTTGTGCATTTATATTGCTGGGATGGGCCAGAAAAAAAACATATTATCAGAAAATGATAGCCACACCTTTAAGTGTCACTATCGCTTTCATGGGAACATACTGGTTTATACAAAGAGTGTTTTTCTGAACATTCTGGCAAGAGTCTGATTAATATTTAATGCCAGAACGACTCCATATTTCCACTATTTGATATTGAACATACCCGTGCTACTTGAAGAAGCATTAGGTAAAGCTCCATCAAGATTAAATAGCTCTCGAAACAGGCTTTTAAAACAAATACCTTACCATGTTCATGGTTTATAATTTAACACTAACTATTGATCGAACAACCGTATTAACTTAGACTCACTACTTTGATTGACTATCACTGTGCTATGTTGTGATTATTCGGTGATGAGTTCTCTTTATAGCTATCTGGACTATTATGCATCCTTTTCATCTTCAGTTTCTAAAGTCGCATTTATTAGTTTCCTCTTTTACTGATGATCAATTTCAGGATCTGGTGAAAAGCGTTCATCTACATGCGCTTAAGTCTTCTGAACATCTGTTTCAACATGGTGACGAAGCCGTTTGTTTTTATATTCTGGTTTCTGGTCGAATGAAACTCTATCGTACCTCAATTGAAGGGCAGGAAAAGGTAGTGGATATCATTCAACCTGGCGATAGCTTTGCCGAAGCCATTATGTTTATGCAAAAAAGTAAATATCCGGTTTATGCCCAGGCTTTAAAGCCGTCTGAAGTAATAGCGATTAATATGAAAAAATACCGTGAGCTATTAAGCCATAGTCTGGATACCTGCTTTCATCTAATGGCCGATTTATCTATGCGGATTCACCGCCGCTTAAATGAAATTGATACTCTGACCCTGCAAAATGCCACTTTCAGAGTGATTCATTTTCTTATGGCAAAAATCCCGTCTGATGATGAAAAAAGTTTTACTATTGCACTTCCCGCCAGTAAAAGGTTAATTGCTTCACAGCTTGCTATTCAACCAGAAACCTTCTCAAGAATTTTAAACAAGCTTAAGCAACAGGGTATCATTGAGGTTAATGGTCGCGATATCCTTGTTAAAGATCGTCAGATGCTAATTGACTATTCCGGATAACTAACTCTTTCCAGTTAATTCTTCAATAAGGTTGCGGCCTCTAACAAACATTTCCAGCATTTTTCTATGTGTTTTTTTTCAGTTTGCCAGTTGCTAATTGAGATTCTTAGCGCCGGTTGATTTTTATAGAGAGTGGGTGATAGAAATAATACCCCTGTTGCAATGACTTTTTCTAAGAAAACCTTGATTTGTTTTTCAGATGCTATTTGTCCCTTAATGAGTACTGTAAAACAGATCCCGTTCATCCGAACCGGTGACAGAAGTTTAAAGTGTGAATTTTGCTCTAACTTATGACCGAGAAAAAGTGCTAATTCACAAGCCCTTTCTACCATTTCCTCATAACCTTTTTTTCCATAGGCCATTAATGTAAACCAGGCTGGCAACGCTCTGAATCGTCGGGAGTTTTCAGGGGTAAGATTAATAAAGTTATTTGCCGTGATATCTGCCCTTAGGTAGGAAGCATTGTTTTGGAAAACTTCTGACTGTAATGTAAGCTCTCGGGTAAACTGCATAGCTGAATCATAAGGTACATTGAGCCACTTATGAGCATCAATGGTAATGGAATCAGCAAATTCCAACCCTTTAACCAAAGGTTGATATTTACTGGAACAACGGGCAAAACCTCCAAATGCAGCATCAACATGCAACCAGAATTGATAGTGCTTTTTTAATTGCACAATAGCCTCTAAATCATCAAAATCAACAGTATTCACTGTTCCGGCATTTGCCACAATAATACAGGGGGAAGCACCGGATTGTTGTTCATGTCGTTTTAACAAATCAGCAAGTTTACCAACATCCATAGCCTCCCGCTGAGGTAAGGTATCGACTCGAATTAATGCGTTTCTACCCATCCCAGCCATAGCCAACGATTTATAAATGCTGGAATGCGGTGTCGCACTAAAGACTTTAATATCACCAATTGCATGTAAACCGGCTTCGGCAATATTTACGTTTTTTAATTGACCAATCCATTGTCTACCAGTAGCTAAGCCAACAAAATTAGACATAGTAGCCCCGGAGACAAAACTGCCGTTAAATTCTTCAGGTAAAGAAAATAAACCACGTAATAATTTAATGGTCGCCACTTCGAAACTGGAGGCAATGCTCTCAGAAGAGCCCATCACATTTTGATCAAACACAGAGGTTAACCAATCACCAACTAATGCGGCGGGTGTACTACCACCAGTAACAAAACCAAAATATTCCGGGCCTGCACTACCGCTTAAATAAGGTGCATAGGAAGTTAAAAATTTTTCACAAACAGCTTTAGTACCCATACCAGATTCTGACAAATCAGTATTAATATGAGGATATTTTCCAGACTGTGCGGCAGGATAAGTTGCCTGTCCCCGTATAATTTGCTCGGAAGTAGATGCCACCTCTTTCAATAGTTGGGGTAAATTTTTCTTATCCTGGAGTAATTTATGATACATTTTCACACCTCAACTTTTTATGGCTACCCCCAGGTTCAAAACAAGCTGATGTGATCCGCTCGTGTCCGGCTAAATCCTTGTGAGTACTCACCATGCAGAAGTTATTTTTGTTAATCATTTGACGTACAGTTTCTGCCTGTTCGAATCCATGTTCAATCACCAGCCACCCCCCTGGATGCAGGTGTTCGCCTGCATAATTAATTACCTGATTAATAGCTGCAAAACCATTTTTATCGGCCCAGAGAGCACCAGCTGGCTCAAATCTTAAATCACCTTTTTGCAAATGTGGATCATTTTCTGCCACATAAGGAGGATTGCTGGCAATTAAATTAAACTGTTGTTCCGGGATCGATTTGCCCCAGTCACTTTGTAGAAATAAAATATTGCTTATATGATTCAATTCGGCATTTTCTCTGGCTATGTTTAATGCCGAAGCTGAAAAATCTGTAGCCAATACCTGAGCGGACTTCATCTCACTGGCCAGGGCCAGGGCAATAGCACCGGAGCCGGTACCCAGATCGAGAATGGAAACGGGATTTTTTTCAGGGTTATCAGTAAAAGTCTTGCTACCCAGGTTTTTTAGTTTATTCAGGGCAATTTCAACCAGTAACTCTGTCTCAGAGCGAGGAATTAAAGTATCAGGAGTTACTTTTAAATCCAGCGTCCAGAACTCACGATGGCCGGTTATATAGGCAACCGGCTCGCCGCTTAATCGCCTCTGTACTAATGTGAAAAAGTTATCCGCTTCAGCTTTACTCAATACTTTTTCAGGCCAGGTAAGTAAGTAACTATAGGGTTTTTGCAAGCTATGTTGTAACAGAAACCTGGCATCAACTCCTGCCTCAGTTTCGGTTCTCAGCACCTGTTCAATCTGATCAGTTGCCGATAATAAAACTTCTGAAATCGTTAAGGCTTTATTCGACATATGTAATTTTTACTATTAATCGCTGGAAAGAGCGGCAAGTTGATCCGCCTGATATTCACTCATAAGTGGCTCAATCACCATATCCAGATCGCCTTCCATAATTTCATCCAGCTTATACAGTGTCAGATTAATTCGATGGTCAGTCATTCGCCCCTGTGGAAAATTATAGGTTCGGATCCGATCGGAGCGATCTCCGGTTCCTACCAGATCACGCCGTGTTGATTCTTCATCCTTTTGCTGTTCAGACCGTGCCGACTCCAATAAGCGGGATTGTAGGACTTTCATCGCTTTAGCACGGTTTTTATGTTGCGAGCGTTCCTCCTGACATTCCACCACAACGCCACTGGGTAAGTGAGTGATACGAATAGCCGAGTCAGTTTTATTAACGTGCTGTCCCCCTGAACCCGACGCACGGAAAGTATCAATTCTAAGATCTGCAGGATTGATATCCTCTACTTCAACTTCATCCGCTTCAGGCATTATCACCACAGTACAGGCTGAAGTGTGCACCCGCCCCTGACTCTCTGTTTCGGGAACACGTTGTACACGATGTGCTCCGGACTCAAATTTCAGGTGTGAATACACAGCATTACCTGCAATACGACAGATAATTTCCTTATAGCCACCTTTATCTCCACCATGCTCAGAAAGTACTTCTATCTGCCAACGCTTTTTTTCAGCGTATTTGCTATACATTCGAAAAAGTGCCCCCGAAAATAAGGCCGCTTCATCACCCCCTGTACCCGCTCGAATTTCCAGAAAGATATTTTTTTCATCATTAGGATCTTTAGGCAACAATAATTTTTGCAAATCGAGTTCCAGCGCTTCAATTTTTTGATTCACTTCTTTGATTTCTTCCTGCGCCATCTCCTTCATTTCGGCATCATCTTCTGCCAGCATTTCTTCAGCTGAACTCCGATCCTGCTCTGCCTGTTGATGCGTTTTAAATTTATCGACGACACTTTCCAGTTGAGAGTATTCCTTTGAAAGATCGCGAAATTTATTCTGATTGGAAATAACTTCTGGATCACCCAGTAATGCAGCTATCTCTTCATGGCGCTCAACGAGCCCTTCCAGTTTGTGTTTTATTGATGATTTCATTGATTATTTTTATCTTTTAATTCGAATATTTTACTGACATGATGGGCACTGTCTTCATCGCCGGAAGAAGCTGCCTTTTGAATATAACGTGTTGGATGGTGCAAAAATTTATTCGTCAGCCTGTGAGCCAGCTCTCTTAAAGATTTTTCAGTATCCCCATGACCTTCATGGGCGTGCAGTGCCCTGACAACTTCTTCATCTCTGATTTCCTGAAGCTGTGCCCTGAACTGCTTGATCACATCCACTCCGGAAAGTGAACGAATCCAGGCTTCAAATTGCACAGCAGAATCATCAATCATCTCCAGTGCAGAAATTTTGGCATTTTCTCTGGCTTTCATATTGTCTTCAATGACACCCTCCAGATCATCTACTGTGTAAAGATAGATATCGGATAAATCGGCAACTTCTGCTTCAATATCTCGGGGTACGGCTAAATCCACCATAAAAATCGGTTTACGTTTACGCTGATGCAGGGCCCTCTCAACCATACCTTTGCCAATAATGGGTAACGGACTACCAGTGGAGGATATTAAAATATCTGCCTGTGGCAACGCTTCGGGGATTTCATCAAGTGATATAGTTCTAGCAGAAAACTCACTGGCAAGATTCTCTGCACGTTCGCGGGTGCGATTGGCTACTACCATCTGTTTGACACCCTGCGCATGAAGGTGGCGAGCGGCCAGCTCTATTGTCTCTCCGGCGCCTACAAATAGCGCGTTCAATTTAGACATATCACTGAATATCTGTTTAGACAAGGTAACCGCCGCAAAAGCGACCGATACCGCACTGGCACCAATTTCTGTTTCCGTGCGCACTCTTTTGGCAATGGCAAAGGTTTGTTGAAACAGTTTTTCCAGGCGGGTTTGAAGTGTCCCTGCCTGACGTGCAAAACTATAGGACTGCTTTAGCTGTCCCAGGATCTGAGGTTCGCCCAACACCAAAGAATCCAGACCACAGGCAACGCCCATAATATGTTTTACCGCCTGAATATCATGGTGCTCATATAAATAAGGGGCCAGTACACCGCTATCAAGTGCATGATAGTTTTCCAGCCAACGAACGATTGCAGCAATATCCCCATCTTGAGCAACTGCATATATTTCAGAGCGATTACAGGTAGAAATTAAGGCTACTTCCTGCAATTGAGCTGCAGATTGCAAAGATTCCAGGGCAGGCACAATCTGTTCAGGCTGAAATGCAACTTTCCCCCGAATTTCAACAGGTGCTGTTTTATGATTGATGCCAATACTCAATATATTCATAAAAAACTGGATTCTTTGTTTAAGATACTGTGGCTAACAATAGAGTTGGGGTATTATATACCCATAATCATTCAAGTTGCAGGTTTCAGTGGGATTTAAAATGACTTTAGGCCAGGCGTTGATTGAAGGCTATGGTTTTTCCATAGGCGAAATCAACAACAACGCATAAAGTCATTTTAAACCCATCGGTAGAAGCCCCTGAGAGCATCCACTTCTGCGTTGCCTGCATGGATGCAGGTAAGGGGCGTGAGCAGGGAGCGGAAGCTTTGCATGAATTCATAATAGAATAACTATTACCGCATTCATGCGCCTTAAATTGAATACTCTCAGGGGCTCTGAAATCCTGCAACTTGAATAATTATGGGTATATACCCAAATAAGCATTAAAGATGAAACTTTATCCACTGTTTCGTATCAGTTATAGTGCATTTATTTCAGAACAATAATGCTTTCCAGGAAGAATGCTGATTTTATCAGCAATCAGGTAATTTAAGAGATTTTCTATGAAAAACAGCAGTTGGCTCCCATTTTTACTGACTTTAGTTGTACTTACTGGTTGCACTACCTCCTCGGTTAACAAATCGGATAAACAAAATTCTGTTCCAGTATTTGACCTTACGTCTTTATCTGAGGCTGATCAAAAACAGTTTTTTCAATCTAAATTGATGGCCGAAAGTGCTATTCGGCAACAACGATATGATTTGGCTGCTGCTAATTTCCTCATCGCAGCTGAATTATCTCACTCAGGAAAACTGGCACAGAAAGCAGTTTTTGCTGCAGAAAATTATGAAGATAGTCTAACCTCTTACCAGGCTGCCACTTTATGGGCAACTTTAGAACCCGAGAACCAGGTAGCTTTCGCCTGGAAAGCTATTGGTGAATTACGATCACATCAAACTAGACGTTTACAGCAGACCTTAGCAAAGTTATATCAACTTACCAATAATTCGGGTGATAACTCGTTTATTGCTATTGCTGAACAAATTATCACACGAGTACCCAACGAATGGACCTTAAAAAATCTTAACCATTTTGCGCAACTGCATAAAAAAGACCCTCAAGTCTGGCTAGTACTGGCGAAATTAGAAGAACAGATGGGTAATATTGATAAGGCCATAGTATACGTGGATAAGGCCCTGTCACTTCAAGCTGATAACAATTTCGCCCTGGAAGAAAAAGGTCTTATTTATCAGCGCGCAGGCCAAAATCAGAAAGCACTGCAATATTTTTCAGAAATGGAGAAAAAATTTCCCAAAGCCTATTCATTAAAATTACATCTGGCTCAGATTTATTATCAAAAAGGCCGGAATAAACAGGCTCAGGAGCTCCTCGAAAAACTATTATCCGCTCAACCAGATAGAACTTTCGCACGTTATTTATTAGCCGCATCTTACCTGTCAACTGAAAATATTAAAGCCAGTGAAAAACAGTTTATCTATCTGCTTGAGAAAAATTACAAACCCGATATGGTCAATTATTTTCTGGGTGAAATTCATCAGGCCAAGAATGAACCTGAACTCGCTGTTCAATTTTTTCAGGCAGTAAAACAGGGGAGATACCTTACTCGTTCCCGAATCAGTGCCGCACGTATTTTATTTGATGAAAAAAAGTATCAGCAAGCATTTAAACAGTTACATAATGTGCCTACGACAAATCTTGGCGAGCAGATATATTTAGCCTCCAGTGAAATAGAAATGATGAAAAGAGCACAGCTCTTAGAGAAAAATATAACTGGAATATGGAATTCATTTAAGAGTAAACCAACTAATATCTACCTGTTTACACGTGCACTATTAACAGCAAAATCAAAAAGTGATCGTGCTTCTATGATTCAGCTTGCATTAAATAGTACCAAATCTTTTGCAGTAACCAGGGCTCTGATCGAAACAGCTTCTGAAATTAGCCAACAGTTAGGTGATTCTGAACAGGCTATCCAGCTCATTGATGAATTTCTTGAACGCGTACCTGATGATGTAAAGTTACGCTACAACCGTGCCATGATCTATGCGGCTCAGGGTAAAACGTCACAAATGGAGGCCGATTTACGTTATATATTGCGTGTAGAACCTAACCATGTCGATGCCCTAAATGCCTTAGGCTACAGTCTTGCAGATGAGAATAAGGAACTAGATAAAGCGTATAAAATGATTATTGAAGCCTACAGAAACAGACCAGGTAGTGCCGCTATTACAGATTCATTGGGCTGGATTTTATACCGAAAAGGACAATTGAAAGCAGCCTCGGAACATCTGCAACAGGCTTGGGAGCTTTCTCCTTCAGCTGATATTGGTGCTCATCTTGGGGAAGTTTTATGGCAATCTGGTAATAAAGATCTTGCAAAAAACTATTGGGAAAAAGCTAAAAAACTTGATGCTAATAATAGTGTGCTGGTAGAAACATTAAAAAGATTCAAGCAATGAACATCCTGCGACTATTTACTGTTGGCATTGTCCTGTCCTTTTTTTTAACCGGGTGCAACCTGATACCCACAAAAAAAAATACTGGACAGCTACAACAACAAAATCCCCAGACATTAACCCGATGGGAATTTAAAGGTCGTGTGGCCATTAAAACTAAAAAAGATTCAAATATTTTGCGCATTCACTGGCGTCAGAACAAAGAGGATATTTCATTACGCATCTATGGTAGTTTTGGTAAAACCTACGCCAGTCTGGTTCGAATTAATGGTCTGTCAACACTAAAAGTGGAAGATAAAACCTACCAGGATAATAATGCAGAAATCTTATTATGGAGAGTTCTCGGCTGGCAAATTCCGCTAGATGAAATGAGTTACTGGATCCGAGGGATCCCGGCAAAAGGTAATTTATCACCCACCATTACTAAAACTAAACGGGATTACCTGAAAACACTGGATTACAATAACTGGCACATTAGTTACCAAAAATACAAAACATTTGCACACTACCCACTACCCATCAAGCTTAAATTGATTCATCCTGACATCAGCCTGAAATTCAGTATTCAGAAATGGATATTGCAACCCCAATCATGATTAATACGGAAGAAAAAAGAGCAAACTGGGATACACTCTGGCCTGCACCCGCAAAAATCAACCGCTTTTTGCACATTATTGGACAGCGAGAGGATGGTTATCATCTGCTACAAAGCGTTTTTCAGTTTATTGATTTTTCTGATCAACTTCGCTTTGAAGCCAGATCCGATAATAAAATCATTATTATTCCTGATATTCCCGGAGTATCAAACCAGGGCAACCTGATTTACCAGGCAGCCGACTGTCTTAGACAAAAAGCACAGATCAATCCTGGCGTGACTATTTATCTGGAGAAAAACCTTCCATTGGGAGCTGGACTGGGCGGAGGTAGTTCTGATGCAGCCACTACCTTGCTGGCACTAAATTACCTCTGGGGGCTAAACTACTCACAGCAGCAATTGGCCGAACTGGGCTTAAAATTAGGCGCTGACATACCCTTTTTTATTTACGGTGAAAATGCACTGATTGAAGGTATAGGCGAAAAAATCACACCAATCTCTATTGACACCCCGGTTTTGCTGTTACAAATTCCAAATTGCTCCATTTCAACTCAAAATATTTTTCAAGCAGCAGAACTCAAAAGAAATACCCCGGAAATCACCTTAAACGAGCTTGCATCCAAACAGGATAATACTAGCAAAATCATAACATTAGAAGACTTCGGCCACAATGACTGTGAAATCATTGTACGACAGAAGTTCCCTCAGGTGAATAAAGCTATTAGCTGGATCTATGACATAAAACCCGCCAGATTAACCGGAACTGGCGCTTGTGTGTTTTCAATGTTTGACAACAGCGAAGAAGCAGGTAAAATAGCGCTCCGTTGCCCAGATAGCATTAAATGTCTGGTCACAAAAAGTCTTCGACAGTCACCTATAAAACGACTAACAGGACAGTAAACCTCCACAGGGGCGTCGCCAAGCGGCAAGGCACTTGGTTTTGATCCAAGCATTCGTAGGTTCGAATCCTGCCGCCCCTGCCATTTTTTAAAAAGATAGCAATAACTTTCAGCCAGAGAACAACTCCTAACTACCCCATAAAC
>DRNA01000361.1 GCA_011322365.1 Aeromonadales bacterium
GAAAAACCTGACATAAGAAATAACACATCCAGGCAATCATCCCAGAAATCACCGGGCTCGGCTCCAATAATAACTTTTTCCAATGCCAGCGCACGTACCCATAACCGTTGCCAGCCTTTCACACCATATCTTTTTAATGCCGGATTATAACAAGCCTGTTTAGCTGGCCAAATTCTGAATTCTTTATAAATTGAGGCCAACATGGTTCCATCTGCCTTGAGCTGGGCCAATTTTTCAAGCAGTAAACATTCTTTTTGCAGCATACGAGCCAGTTGCATCGGTTCTACTTTTTCCTGACGTAACCGCTTTAAAATTTGCGGTAGCTTCTGGTAATTTCCTTTACAGCATTCATCAATTAATTCCCAGGGTGTAAAGCGGGCATTGTCAGCAGATTGTTGTTCAATTAGAGACAATGAAATCTGCTCACCTTCAACTACCTGAAGAAACAATTTATCCAGTTCCTGTTTCGCTGCCAATAAATTGCCCTGTACCCGATTAGCTAATAGTTCGGCGGCCTCCAGAGCCAAATTACGCTGTTTTTGTTTTGCACGACTAATAAGCCAGTGAGGTAATTTAGCCAGATCAACAGGCCAGACCGCAATCCATACCCCCTGCGCACTGATCCATTTAGCCCATTTTTTATTTTGATGGGCTTTATCTAATTTAGGTCCACTGATCAATACCAGAGTGTTCGGATCATTCGCACTGAGAAGTTGCAACAGACATTCCTGGCCTTCTTTTGCAGGGTATTTTTCCAGGCGGATGTCCAGTATTTTTTTATCACCAAACAAACTCATGGTACCACCCTGCTCAAGTAATGATGGCCAGTTAAATTTGCTGTCAATGTGATACGTTTCCCTTTCTAAAAATTGCTGTTCCCTTGCTGCCTGCCGAATGAGATCGGTTGCCTCCAATATCTGCATAGGTTCATCTCCACTAATCAGATAGGCTGACTTTAGTGGTAGCTTGAGATGGCTTACTATCTGATCAAAGTTGAGACGCATAAACTCTTATTCGTTCAATAATTTGTGAAACCAATACATGGCGCATTTCTGCCCTTACTTCATCACGCTCCCTGGATTTCGCCAATAATAAATTATTATCATAAACCTGAACTCGACGTACATGCATGGTAGTCCAGGCAGGTTCATTAGCCTGATTGTTTTTCAATTCATGGATATCAACATCCACTTCAACAGTCAGTTCATATTCCACTGGTCGTCCCGTTTTATCAACAGATAATGTCGTGCGTTTTTCCCGGATATCTTTCAGATAAATACTCACGGCAGGCTTGATAACGTCGTTTCCGGCAGTAAATAAATTAACTTCCATTAATTTAAGTTGTCGCTTTAAATCTACACTTAGCGCACCATAGATATCATCAGCATTTAAATAAACATTAACCCCTGCCAGATCGCTCGATAACTGTCCCCGTAATTTAAAACCACAACCGGATAACCCCAACGCCAGAAATAACATCAGGAATAACCGCAAAGTGGTTGAGACAATTTTTTTAGTAGCAAACGGCATGCATACCATCCTTTATCCTGAAACCACGATATTAACCAGCTTGCCAGGAACAACAATGACTTTCCGTATGGTTTTACCATCAATATGACGTTTTACACCGTCATCTTCCATCGCCAGTTGTTGTAGTTCATCTTTGTTAATATCAGCAGCAACTTTAACCCGACCCCGTAACTTGCCATTGACCTGCAAAACGATCAGCCTTTCATTTTCAACCATGGCTTTAGTATCTGCCTTTGGCCAGTTTGCCGTTGAGCACAGGTCATCATGGCCTAACTGCTGCCACAGTCGCTCACTAATATGGGGCACAATAGGGCAAAGTAGTAATACCGCCGATTCCAGCGCTTCCTGCACCAACATACTATCAACTTCGTCCTGAGCCTGTTCCTGAAACCGCGTCAACAGGTTTAGCATTTCCATTACCGCAGCAATAGCCGTATTAAAAGTATGGCGCTGATGAATATCCTCGGTCACCTTTGCAATGGTCTGGTGCACCTTGCGACGTAAATCTGCCTGAACTGGCGATAGATTATCACTTAACCGGTCAGTATCAATGGCCGTTTTGCCATTGGCCAGATGTTTTTGAACCAGAGTCCAGACTCTTTTCAAAAATCGGAATGCACCTTCAACTCCGGCATCAGACCATTCCAGCGTTTGATCTGGTGGCGATGCAAACATCACAAATAAACGAATGGTATCAGCACCGAATTTATCAATCATCGACTGGGGATCAATGCCATTATTTTTCGATTTTGACATTTTCTGTACACCGCCAAATTCCACCGCTTCACCACTGGAAATCAGCTTGCCACCAGTCAATTTACCTTTTTCATCATAAATTTTTTCAACTTCATCCGGTGGATACCAGTGAATAGCACCAGAGGCATCGGTATTTGACCAGCATTCCGCCAGCACCATGCCCTGGGTTAATAAATTTTTAAAGGGCTCATCACTTTCAACCAAGCCGAAGTCCCGCATTAATTTATGATAAAAACGCGAATACAACAGGTGCAAAATTGCATGTTCAATCCCACCTACATACTGATCCACCGGCAACCAGTAATTGGCACGATCATCCAGCATGGACTGGTTATTATCCGAGCCGGTATAACGCGCATAATACCAACTGGATTCCATGAAAGTATCAAAGGTATCCGTTTCCCTTTCTGCCGGCTCTCCGGTTTCCGGATCGGTGGTCTGATAGAATTCCGGCATTTTTTTAATAGGTGAACCACTCCCGTCAAAACTAACATCCACCGGTAACACCACGGGTAAATCCGCTTCGGGGACGGCAACAGATTCACCGTTGGCTTTATTGATCACCGGGATAGGAGCACCCCAGTAGCGTTGACGGGAAACGCCCCAATCACGTAATCTGAAATTGACACATCGTTCACCCTTGTTCAGGGTGATGAGTTTATCAGCAATAGCATCAAATGCAGCCTGAAAATCAAGCCCGTCAAACTCAGCTGAATTAATTAAGCGGCCCTTTTCTGTGAAAGCAGCTTTTGATAAATCAGCGGTTTCCTCTACACCCTCTTCAGGTTCAATAACCTGCAGGATCTCGAGTTGATATTTTTGTGCAAATTCCCAATCCCGTTGATCGTGCCCGGGTACGGCCATAACTGCACCGGAACCATAATCCATCAATACAAAATTGGCGATCCAGACCGGCACTTTTTTACCAGTTAATGGGTGAATGGCATAAAATCCTGTGGCGATGCCTTTTTTCTCCATAGTCGCCATTTCCGCTTCGGCTACTTTAGTATGAGAGCAGTCATCAATAAATTGAGCTACCTCTTGTTGGGTTTGTGCCGCTTTTAATGCCAGCGGATGCTGAGCCGCCACAGCCACATAGGTAACGCCCATTAATGTATCAGGACGAGTAGTATAAACCGCCATCTGTTCATCTGAATCCGCAATATCAAAGGTCAGATTGATACCTTCTGAACGGCCAATCCAGTTTCGCTGCATGGTTTTAACCTGCTCAGGCCAACTGGGTAAATTATCGAGGCTATCCAGTAACTCCTGAGCATAATCGGTAATTTTTAAAAACCACTGCGGAATTTCTTTTTGTTCCACCAATGCACCGGAACGCCAGCCACGACCATCAATAACCTGCTCATTTGCTAGTACAGTCTGGTCAACGGGATCCCAGTTCACCACCGAATTTTTCTTATATACCAGTCCCTTCTCCATCAATTTGGTAAACATCCATTGTTCCCAACGATAATAATCCGGCCGACAGGTAGCCAGTTCACGACTCCAGTCATAGGCAAAACCCAGCTTTTTCAACTGTCCTTCCATATCTTTGATATTTTCTTCAGTCCAGGCCGCAGGTGCCACCTTATTTTTCATGGCAGCATTTTCAGCGGGCAGGCCAAAAGCATCCCAGCCAATGGGTTGCAATACATTTTTACCCAACATGCGATGATAACGGGAGATCACATCACCAATGGTATAATTTCGCACATGCCCCATGTGAAGTTTCCCACTGGGGTAGGGAAACATGGACAGGCAATAATATTTCTCTTTCGCCGGATCTTCTGTGACTTCAAAAATCTTTTCCTGACGCCACCTTTGTTGAGCATCACGCTCAACCACTGCCGGATCATATTGTTGTTCAGTTGTACTCATGGGTTTACTATTTCAGTGTTTCTTTACAATAATCAGATAAACGTAGGATACCTTATTTTGCGGAGCTACTGATAGCTTTGAGCTTAATAATTGCATGGATAATTCAACCATTTGTTATATTAAATCCCCTATCTTCAAAAAAACTCGGTAAAATATCGCTACAGCCATTGTTAAAATCATTGTAGAGTAACAATATATACCCAATACACCCACAACCAGGATCAATTTTTTAAATCGAGGAACAGACTATGTCCGATCAAAAACTACCAAAGGCTTATGCCGGATTATTAAAAAAAGTACGTCAGGCTAAAAATGAAGGCATCAAAATTGGTGAAGCCTATTGGGAGAAACTGCACCAGGAACTTATTGATATAGAGCATCTCAATGCAGAAGAAAGTAAAGTCGTAGTTGAGTCCCTACAACGTGATTTGCAAGAAGCCAAACACGTTCTAAAAGATATCGGCAAGGCAATATCCGACTGGCTTAGTTTTGATACTGCGGTCATTGAAGATAAGTTCGAAGACTGGATTGCTCTGGTGGCTGATGATACTGAAGTAGACTGGTTATTATTGGGCAAACAGTGGAATGAAATGGACACCTATCATACTGGTGATCTGATTGGGATTGGTGTTTTGGAATGTACTAATTGTGGGCAGCTGTTACACTTCCATGCACCGGGACACGTACCACCCTGTCCTCATTGTCATGGCACTGAGTTTAAAAGACAACCACAACATTAATGCTTGATTTTTTATCTGCACTATTTTTCCCGCCCGGTATCAATATAGTGTTGTTGGTACTGGGCTTTATTGTCCACCACCGCTGGAAATGGACCGGGCGCCTGATAATGGTGTTAGGTATCGTCAGCCTCTACCTGTTCTCGACGCAGGCTATTGGTGACAGAATGCTATTCAACCTGCAAAAATACCCGGCTTTTAATAAGGACATCTTTTTAAATAATCACCTCGATAAAAATACTGCTATCGTGGTTTTAGGTGGCGGTAGACGACGGCTGGCTCCTGAATATGACAAGGAAGACATCATCAACCCGATGACCATGGAACGATTACGCTATGCGACAATATTGAGTAAAACCTATAAACTGCCATTATTGCTCAGCGGTGGTGAGCCGGATAACGAAGCCACGCCAGAAGCGGTATTGATGAATCAGTTCGTGGTAGAAGAACTTCATCAGGCAGTACCCTTTCTCGAAGCCAAAAGTAAAAACACCCGACAAAGTGCAAAAAATGCCGTCGACATCCTCAAACAGAATAATATCAGTAATGTTATTCTGGTAACCCACGCCTGGCACATGAAACGGGCTTTTGCCTATTTTCAGGCTACCGGCGTCAATGTTTATGCCGCACCCATGGGATTTGTGCCTCGAAAACCCTTTTTTAGCAGCAAGTTAAAACCTTTTTATCCTTCAGCAATCGGTTTACTGCATAGTCAGTTAGCGATTAAGGAATATGCTGCTTACTGGTGGAATCCTGCTAAAACTCCGATTAAAGAAACCCGGGAAGACAACCTGCAGCAGAAAAGCCAGCAACCGCCCCAACAGCAGGAAATTACTACTGATGAAAAATAACTGTGTTTAAGACGATACTTTGGCTGTGGGATTTACAGCTTGAAAAAGCACTCTGACATGGCCAAACCAGGGTAGACTTTTAGCCGCTTCTTTTAACTGCATCTCAATTTTTGTCACTGAAAATTCCGGCTGATTAAGACAATCTAGAGTTAGTATCAAATCTACTTCAATTTTCCCGTTCAAATAATGGAGCATCATATCGGTAATATGACATGGAGATATCAACGGCTGCCAGCAAGCCAGTAAGGATTCTTTTACCTCATGTCGGAGAGGTCGTAAAGCTTTGTCCGGATTGCTTAAATCATCCTCGGCATCAATATGAACAATGACTTCTGAGATATCCGGGAATTTTTTATTTAATGTGGCTGCAACCCAATCACCAATTTGATGCCCTTCTGAAACACTAACATAGGATGGCACCTGAATATGAGCATCAAGCAGGGTATTCGGGCCCATTTTTCGGGAACGTATTTCATGAACACCAACAACGCCATCGACTTCCCCGATAACTTTTGCCAGCCTTTCCATATCTCCGGCAAAGGGCGATGTATCAACCAGTTCCATGATACTTTCCCAGATGAGCTTAATACCAACCCAGGCAATCATCAATGCAACAATAAAAGCAGCAACCGAATCCAGCCATTCATAACCTGACATGGCCCCGGCAATCCCCGCAATAACAACCAGAGTAGACAATACATCACTGCGATGATGCCAGGCATTAGCCAGTAATAATTGGGAATTTAGCCGTTCCCCCACTTTTTTACTGTAAATATAGAGTGATTCCTTAGCCGTCACCGCAGCTATTGCTACAATTAAAGCCTGCCAGCCAGGGATCAAAAGCGCTTCTGTAGACAGAATCCGCACCATGCCATTAAAGGCAAATGCGGCGGCTACCGCAACCAGAAAAAGACCAAAAATTACCGTGCCGGCGGTTTCAAAACGTGCATGACCATAGGGATGATCTTCATCAGGAGCGGCATGAGAAAGTCGAGTGATCCAGATAACAAAAACATCAGTAATTAAATCTGAAAAAGAATGAACACCATCAACAATCAATGCCTGAGAATGAAATAAAAAACCCGCCAGAGTTTTACCAACACTCAATAGCAGATCAACAATAACTGACCAGAAATTAGCTCGCTGTAATGTTTTTTCCCGATCAGTTTTTGATGTTATCAGCGACTGGTTTTCAGGCTTTGTCTTATTCATTATTATCTATCTTTCAATACCTCAATCAAATTAACAGGTGAAAAAATTAGAGCTTTATCCCCTTAAGTATATCGCTCAAACCTTTATCCCCAACATTTAATTGCTGCTGCCAGCCACCCATTTGCTGGTCAAGACTCCCCAGTTTGGATAAATCACCAATTTTGGCAGTTAAAGCATCTTGTAATTGATCTTTAATTTTAGCTGTTTCTTTTTGTAAACGAGCTTTCAACATATTCTGAAATATTTTTTCCAACCCGGAATTGATATGTATTTCTGGTTGCTGAAGGCTTCCTGTCACTGTAATTTTTGCGCTAATTTCTGGTTGCTGATTAATGCTTGCCGCCATTTGCTTCTGCCAGCCTGAGAGGTTTTCAGGATACGATAAAACTGGCGATTGAATAACCAGGGATAAAGCGACATTCAATTTCTCAAGGGTGATCGCTCCCGTTAATTTTGCAGATAGCTGACCTTTATTTACTACCCAGTCGCCACCTTCCACAGACATCAACGGCATATGGGTTAATTGCCAGTTCTGAATATTCATATCAACATTAGTACGCATCTTAACTGCTGAAGGCCAGTTTGAATATAACTTGAAATTAGCCAAACCCGCTTTTTCTGGTTGAGTTAATCGGGCATCCAGTTTTGCTGGATGAGGCCATTGCCAGGGTGGGAATGCCAGGTTGGAACCTTTGGCTTCAAGTGACCAGGCAGAATCTTTCCCATCAAGCTGGAGCTTTTTTAGCAGATAATCTGGTAGATTCTGCTTATCTTTAAAATAGACTTTTTTGCCCAGTTTCCGGCTATAGGTTATGGCACTTTCATCGTTTGTTCTGGTTTCAGATGTTAAGTCCATATCCTTGAAAAGTGCCAGCCCTCTGCTAACCCAGGGAGTGAGTTTCGGCCCAAGAAATTTCTCGGATAAACCTTCAATCCCACCATCTCCCAGACCAACTTTTGCCATCAACTGATTCAAATCATCCGATGGTCCTTTTTTAACTAATGCTAGCTGTTTCTGTAATGCCTTTTTGTCCTGTGCAAGTTTCTTTTTTAACTTTGCATATTTTTTCTTCTCTTCTGATATTTTCTTTTTTAATTTTTTCCACTTCTTGCCATCTTTTAAAATATTAAATTTATTTTTCTTTGCTCTGGCCTGTAATTTATTAAATTCATCCTTTATATTTTTTAAACTTTCATCAAATGCTTTTTTATCAAGAGCACCCTTCCAGTACTGTTGCATTTCTTTTTGCATTGCATTAAGTTCTTTTATCCTTTTCGGCGTTAACAGTTCAGCCTTATCAACCAGCTCTTTTACATTAACATCTTTAATGTCCGGGAGCTTGAAAGCTTCAACATTATCCATCAGCTGTGCAGTTTTTCGTCCCCCGGGAAGAGCGCCGGAATGATCGCGAGCAGATCCCAGTTTGACCTGGCTAACAGTCAGATCATCTATGATGATTTTTTTCCAGAACAGCGGAGCTGATTCAACAGCGACAGTAATTTCGTCTGTCTGAAACAGGTTTTTCATGGGCGCATCCGGATCAGCTACCTGCAGGTTTGATAAGCTGATAGTGGGTGGAAATAACCCTAAAGAAACCGAATCCACTTCAACCATTGCTCCTACGGCTTCAGAACCCAGTTCCTGAATACTATTTTTAACCAGCCAGGGTGCCATTAAAAACCACACCAGAGAAATAACGACCATCAAAATAGCAAATACTGCCAGCCCCCACCACCTAATCCAATTTAACATATGCCACTCCTACCCTGAAAACCGTTCATAAACCTGCCAGAATTTACTCGCCTTGAGCCATAACATAATCCTGGTTTTTTGCACTTTCTCATAGATGGTTTCCCGATATTTCCTGATTAGGAACTGAAACACAGGAAAAAGAACAATTGCCGAAATGATACCAACCACCAGACCACCCAGGATCCCGGTATAATAAAAACCACTCCAACGACCAATCAAAGTGTTATAGAAACTTTCCCAGAACCCCGCCATTGATGGGTTTTGTAACAAGGCTTCACCCACTGCCGTCGTCCAGGGAGAAAGTAACCAGCCCAGCATGGCAAACAACGGGTAACTGATAATAAAAAAGGTTAAATTAACCCGGATCCAGAGTGCCAGTAATATAATCAGCACATTATGAAGAGAAAATAGAGGCGTAAAGCCCATAATCAGCGCAAAACACACAGCAAGGGAGAGTTGTGCGGGCGATTGTTCTGAATTCAGCGCTTTGAGAATTTTTGCAAAAAGTGTAAGCATGATAATCCTGACCCGATAACGATTTGACCCATGATACGTACATCCTCACGTATCACGACTATAACTTACCCCGACTTTAGCATATTTGTGCGCTGTGCATAAATAAATGTCCTGTATTTAGCACATCATCAGGCCGTCTCTACTAATTGCTTTGGTCCTGAGGCGTTAAAAACAGATTATCCAATGGTTCTGGTCTGCCGATATGATATCCCTGACAATAATCTACACCAATATCTTCCAGCATTTCCTGAATTTTTGAATTTTCAACGTATTCTGCGATAGTCTTTTTACCCATCACATGACCAATCTCATTTATCGATTTAACCATGGCCAGATCCAGAGAGTCATCCTCGATATCTCTGACAAAAGAGCCATCAATTTTCAGATAATCTACCGGTAAATTCTTTAAATAGGCATAGGATGAAAATCCACTGCCAAAATCATCAAGGGCAAACTGGCAGCCCAGAGATTTGAGTTTTTCCATAAAACTGACGGTATTATTAAAAGCCTGAACTGCCATGGTTTCTGTAATCTCAAAACAGATTTTGTTGGGTGGAATTTTGTATCGGTCAAATTCATTAATAACGAACTCTAAAAAGTCCACATCACCCAGAGTATTCCCGGAGAGATTAATGGAACATAATTCCAGTTGCTCAAGGTGATGTTCATGCTGACTCAGCCATAAAAAAGTTTTACTCACCACGTGTCGATCAATTCTGGGCATGAGATTATAGCGTTCAGCTGCGGGCAAAAATGATCCTGGTGCAATCAGCACACCATCAGATTGTTGTAAACGGATTAATATTTCATAGTGGTAATATTTGTTATCTTTTTCATTGGGTGCTATTTTCTGAAACATTAACACCATTCTATTCTCATCCATGGCTTCATTTATTCTGGAGATCCAGTGCATTTCAGCCTGACGGTTTATATGCCCCTGTCGTTCCCCTTTATATATTTCGATACAATTCCTGCCATTATCCTTAGCAGTATAACAAAGTGCATCGGCAATACTTAAGATAGCCTCTCTGGATTCCGAATCCGGTGAAATAGGCACCATGCCAATACTCACACCAATGGTAAATGTTTTATCCTGCCAGGAAAAACGATAGTCCCGGATGGTTAGCCGTAATTTATTAGCAATTTTCAGTGCCACATCCATACTACAATAAGGTAATAAAATCCCAAATTCATCACCACCCAGACGTGCCAACACATCACCCTGACGAATTTCATGGCGTAATAACTCCGTTATCTGGCGTAATAAATGATCGCCGGCAACGTGCCCACAGGTATCATTGACTACCTTAAACTGATCCAGATCCATATAGAGAAGAACATGCAGATGTCCCTCAGTATGAGACTCCTCCAGTAGTTCTTCCAGACGATTATCAAAGGTGGTGCGATTAGGTAACCCCGTGAGCGCATCATGACGTGCCATAAAGGTTAACTTCTTTTCTGCCTGCCGACGCTCTACCAGCTCTTCTTCAAGCGCTTTTCTACGATCTTCAAGCTCAATGTTGACAGTATGTAACTGCTTTTGGTGAGAATCTACCTGATTTAACATTCTAAAAAAAGATCGTGTGATATAACCCAGCTCATCATTATTGGGCAATGGTACAGTTTCACCACCGTAACGATTAGAGACTTCATCCAGACCAAGAATCAACTCATGAATAGGACCGGTTAAATACTTTTGCAAGGCTCGATTAATAAAAAATGCCAGAACTATCAGTGCAAAAATCACCAATAGAAAAACCGCATAATAATCAGCGAAACGTTTATAAAGAGGCTGCAAATGATAGCGTAAAAACAAAGTGCCATACCAACGCTCATCATCAGAGACTGGTATCGAAAAATCTACAAAACCTTTTTTAAAAACGCCTCCAGAATTTTTAATATTTTTTAAAAAGTCATGAGTTTTATCTTTGCTATGAGTATTATCAGCATAATAACGATAGATTTCTTTCTTTTGGGCATCAAATACGGCAGCGGTTACAAACTCCTGGCGTTTATTTAAAATAGATAAAATCTTATGCAGACGCTTTGTTAAACGGGTATCCTGATTATCTATAACGAAGGAAATATTTTTAGCCAGCACTTCGCCTTCTACTTTTACGTTATCGAGGAATTGTTGCTGAAAAGTAGTGACTTCATAAATCAGTATAGAAACGGTAACCATGATAAGAGCAGCAACAGAGGCCAGTAATGTAATTACCCACAACTTGGCCTGAATACCCAGTTGACTAAATCCCTGCATGCTTTATCTCTTTAAGAGGCTGATAAATAATAAAAAGAGTATAGTTCAGGATAAACAAAACAGCTATATCCCTTCTACTTGAAGATGTCTGTTTCAGCATCTTCAAGTAGAAGGGGTATATAACCCAAAGCCACCCGGTTCCCATCATTATTCCATACCTGTCATTGTCATTAATTTAACATTTCTCGTCTGTCTATTAAGCAACTGGCTCACCGGAACAAGCTGAATGCCACGGGACTTTAACTGGGGTAACCTTTTTTCCAGCACATTAAGTGTTTCTTTATGAGGATGCCCTATGGCCAATGCAAAGCCCTGCTTTTGAGCAAGAGCAATTAACCGATCAAACTGTTTGTTGATATCTTTTTCGTCAATAGCATGATCCAGAAAAACATCCCGACTGGTGTTTGCAACCCCCATGCTCGTTGCAACCGACGCCGCTACCGTTTCTGTAGTAGTGCGACTATCTACAAAATATAAATCCTGCCAGCGCAGCATCGCCATCACCCAGCGCATTTCCCTGCTATCACGGGTTAATTTACTGCCCATGTGGTTATTAATACCTTCTGCTCCCGGAATATCGACAATGTTACGTCTCAATTGCTTGATGAGTGCCCAGAACCCCATCGCCTCGGTAAGCGCCCCCGGCCCCAATAGTTCGTTTTTTTCATCCGCTTCCATGGGAATATGGATCAATACCGGATGTCCCGCTGATTTTGAAAAACGTGCTATTTTTTTAGCATGTGGGGTGAAGGGCAAAATACTGGTGGCAACAGCCCGGGGTAATTTCAACACCCGCTTTGCCTGAAGCCAATTAGTACCTAAATCATCAATGATAATTGCAATCTGTACAGGTGTCTGTTCATTGGACAGAACGAACGGACTATCTTTTTTTGCCATAGCAGGTGGAATAATCCCCACTGAAATTAACAGGCAGAATAAAACCCGAAAGTAATAAAAACGGGGGATAACAAATATCATCAGCGGCACCAGAAAGCAGGATTGACGGGTTTATTTTTATGTCTCATTTCAAAATATAGCGCAGCTTTGCCCTGTCCGCCGGTATTTCCAACCAGAGAAATCACTTCACCGGGCTCAACCCAGTCACCCACCTGTTTTAATAAGGTCTGATTATGACCATAAAGTGTTAAATATTTTTCACCGTGGTCAATAATCAGTAATAAACCATAGCCCCGGAGCCAGTCGGAAAATACCACTCGACCCGAGCTAATAGCATGCACTGACTTTCCCTCTCGGGCACTAATCAAAACACCATGCCAGCGCATGTTGCCGGAATGTCGGGAGCTGCCATATTTGCGAATAATTTTTCCGGCAACTGGCCAGCGCAATTTCCGTTTTAAACGTCCCAGTCCTTTTAGCAACTCACCAGGCATAAAGACTTCTATAGCCTCCCGCACCGCATCAATTATTGACTGAAGTTCTTTTTCATTGGCGAGTAATGAGCTTAAGCGGCTATCTGAGGAAACCACTTTTGACTGCCAGTTATCAGCAATTTTCTTTCGTTGGCGTTGCTTTTTATCCAGAATAGCAACCTGTTTCTGTCTTTGCTGTAATAACCTATCCAGACGTGCTCGCTGCTGATCTATTTCTACCGAGACCTTTTTTAAAGCCGTTAAGGTTTCAGATAGTGCGGTAATTTCTTTACTTCTGGCTTCATTTAAATAACTGAAATAAGTCAACATCCGTCCCAGTTCAACCGGATCAGTCTGATTTAATAATAATTTCAGGTATTCTTCATTTCCAGTACCGTAAGCTGCACGAAGTTGTTGAGCCAGTGCTTTTTGTTGTCTGAGTTTATTTTTAAATAAAGCGGTTTTTCTGCTATTTAAACTATCCAGTTTTTTACTCACCGCTTTTAACTGACGCTTAACTTTAACCAGTTTAGCCGAAGCTATGGCAACTTCTTTTTCAATATTTTTTAATTGATTGACTGCATTTGAATAGCGTGACTTATTCGCCTGTAGATTGGTACGGGCTTTTTTAATTTTATTTTTTAATGCTTTTAACTGTCTTTGAGCTTCAGCCTTTGATGGTTTAACAGTAGTTTCGGCTAAACCCGGCTCAATTGAAAATTGCAGCAAAAAAATACAAAGCAGAATTTGTAAAATATTTTTCATTTAACGACTTTATTCATGAAGCAGACAATTGAAAAAGAGGATGTCCCGTCATTTCCTGCGGTATTTTCAAATCCATTAAATACAGCAAAGTGGGGGCAATATCGGAAAGTGTCCCCATTTTATCTTGAGTATCATCCACAACTTTTGCTTTTCTACCGACATAAACCAGAGGCACCGGGTCGCTGGTGTGAGCAGTAAAGGGTTGCCCGGTTTTTAAATCTTTCATTTTTTCAGCATTACCATGATCGGCAGTAATCAACGCTTCACCACCCACCCGTTTCAACGCATGAGTAACTCGACCAATACAGTCATCCAGTGTTTCTATGGCTTTTACCGCCGCATCAAAATTTCCGGTATGCCCCACCATATCCGCATTGGCATAATTACAGATGATTAAATCATATTGTTGGGTAACAATGGCATCAACCAGATGATCGGTTAACAGCGGAGCATTCATTTCAGGTTGCAGATCATAAGTAGCCACCTTTGGAGAAGGAATAAGATCCCTGCTCTCACCGGGAAATGGTTGCTCAACACCCCCATTAAAAAAGAACGTAACATGCGCATATTTTTCAGTCTCGGCAATACGTAACTGTTTAAGACCCAATTGTGAAATATACTCCCCCAGAGTATTTTTTAGCTTTAAGGGTTTGTAGGCAACTTCGGCACAAATATCAGCAGCAAATTCAGTTAAACAGACAAAATGACAACGAGGGAGTACTTGCCGATGAAAACCTTTAAAGTCCTGCTCGGTGAACGCGCGAGTTAATTCCCGTGCACGATCGGCGCGAAAGTTCATAAAGATGACCGCATCGTCATCGGAAACTATGGCCGGAGACTGACCTTTGTTACAGATAACAACCGGTTTAACAAATTCATCAGTAATACCTGCAGCATAGGAATTTTGTAGGGCTTCACTGGCAGAATGTGCAGAAGCTTCCGCCTTGTCAAGCGTTAACATGTCATAAGCCAACTCAATACGATCCCAGCGATTATCACGGTCCATGGCATAGTAACGCCCACACAGAGATGCAATTCGCCCTTTACCCAGCCGCTTAAATAACTGCTCGGCTTTATCAATGGATTGTGCTGCACTCTTGGGTGGTGTATCCCGGCCATCCAGAAAAGCATGCAGATAAATTTTGTCAGCCCCCTTATCAGCCGCCATTTTTATCATGGCAAAAATCTGATCTTCATGGCTGTGCACACCACCTGGCGATAAAAGCCCCATAATATGAATGGCTTTATCGGCCGCAACTGCCGATTGCACTGCTTTGAGTAAAACAGGATTCTGTTCAAATTTACCCTCGGTAATATCTTTGGCAATTCGGGTAAAGTCCTGATACACCACCCGGCCGGCACCCAGATTCAAATGACCCACCTCCGAGTTACCCATCTGTCCATCGGGTAAGCCCACATCCAGACCTGAGCCGGAAATTAACTGATGCGGACACTTTTGCCATAACTGATCCCAGTGCGGCGTATTAGCAGCATCAATGGCATTAAATTCCTTATTCTCGCTGTAGCCAAAGCCATCGAGGATAATCAATAACATGGGTTTAGGTCTAACAGACATAGGCGCATCTACAATGTCGATAATCTAGAAGGCACTATTTTAGCGTATTCATCAGATGACCGACACTGAAAATCACAATTTTTGTTAAGCACTATGCTCAACGAGATCAATCCAAGAGCCCACTATTGATTGTTCAGCGGTTTAACTTCGCCTGATTCCTGCAATCATCAGTAACATTAAAAAATAAAATTCCAGGGCTCCGCCACCATACCCTTTTCGATGTTCAACTTTTGCTACTTTTTCTTCCTTCACTCTTCGTCGGAAATCAGATAATTCTTTATCAAGATTTATTGTCATTTCATCAACTGCCTTAACGAATTCCTGAGCAGCTCGATCGTCACTGTTTTTCTTTAAATTCACCAGAGTACTAGACTTCACAAACTGGCTGGTGCCCGGCGCTCGAAACAATAATTTATGGGATTTAATATCAAAAACAGCCGTATCCACAAAAGTATTAATGGAATTACTATTGCCCTTGATAACGTACATACCAACAATGGTCCAATATAATAACGAACGTTTATTTTCCGTGTTATTGACCACCTGATCGTAAGACACAAGGGCTATGACATCAATATTGTACATTTTAGAAAGACGTTCGAGTGCGTCAAAACCTTCACTCCCTTTCAGATAGGCTGATGGAATGATTTCTATGCTATCAATAAAAGGATAGGTAATAAATTTTTTCTTCACACGTTCGAGCAGCTTTACCTGTTGTTGAGAGTCAATTTTTTCAACCCAGTTTTTTGATGGTACAAATGCAATGCCGACCTTAAGTGGAAGTTTTAAAACAGGAATTTCCGGCTGCTGTTCTTGCCGTGTTTCTTTATCAGGGTAAAGAAAATCCATCAAGCTGGATGAAACAGCATGTTTACCATAGTTGTCTCCATCTAAAAGGCTACAACTCACTAAAAATAAAATGGCAGGAAATAAAAGAAATAATCGAGTCAGCTTAATAGTGTTTTTCATCATTATACTCCGTGTAATTCCATTGCAAAATCTACTCGTTGAAGTATATGACCTTTTCTGGTTAAAAAAATTCAAATTTAATTATTTACCAGCATCACCTGGATTTTACCCCGTACTCACAATAGCTCTTACATCTCGTCTGGGACTATGCTGAGTTGGTTCTGCCCTACCAATACGAAACAACATTTGCACAGTTTCATTCTTTTTAATGTTAAATTTAGATTTAAATTCGGCTTGAAGCGCTAACATCCCATCATATTCCTGCAAGATTTGGCTCATTGGGTGCTGCACCAGCCCCATAGCACTGGTTTTAAGATTTAAACGACAATAATCTCTACCCACAAGAATTTGATCCAGTCTTTCGTTTGAATCAGTTGAGAGCCAGGCAAAACACGTTGTTGATACTGACTGTTTTTTCACAACCTCCACAGCCTGCTTCCCAAACTCTGTCGGATCATTTTCAACATCCTTCCGAGATAGTATAAAGTTCTCTGCCATAAACTTTCGAAAACCATTAACACCTGACTGAGATAGACCAAATCCATCTCGATTATTTTTAATTTCTTCATCATCAAACCTGAACATCCTGATTGTCTCCAATTCTCTACTCCGATCAAGAATTTCAATTTCCATAGCCTGAACAAGTATATTTTCCAGTTCTTTTTTACTTTGACAGGATTGCTCTATATGAATCCTGGAAATAAAATTATTTTTATTGAAATTATATAACTGCTCAATTTCAAGATCGCTCAACGGTATATTATTATACACACGTTTATTTGAATGACGCTTTAATATTTCTGAGAATAACGTATCCGGCTCTAGATCTGCTCGTTGTTTTAATTCAATGGAAGCAACTGCTTTTTTTGCAAGTTCAAGGTTACTATAACCGCCATCTGGGAAATAATTCACCTCAACCTCATAACCAAAACCACTTGCAGCAATCGAAAGCATCTCCAGAAACGTCCCCTGGCCAATATGGATCTGCCTGAAGTAAGGATCAGTTTCAGGTAATAGTCTATCTGGATCAACAAAAAGCCTGAAACTTGATGAGCCAGTCAATTCAACCAGCCAGGGCTGCTTATTGTGTGGATTGGGACACAACATAGCATAAGCTATAATTTTTAAACGAATGTCAGATTCGTTCAGATCGTTACTGCTCCAACCCGGTTGTTGGATAATTCCTTCATTGTGGCAACCACGAAGCTGGCTGAACAACAACATAGAACCGGCCCCAATGCCCATTATTCTGATAAAATTTCTTCTTTTCATACCACAACCTGAACAGCAGCATTATACATTCCATGGAATATATATTATATTCTTTGGAATATAAGTCAATACAAATCGAGAATTAGTTTTGAATAGCAGAAAAAATATCGAAGCCAGGATCATGATCAATTTGGGCGTCATTCAGCAGCTGATGACGACCAGACAGTTAAAGTTATTTAAAAAATTAGAGCTTACTTATTCACAATTTAGTTTGTTGAACCACTTCTCACACAATCCTGAACGCAGCTGGACGGTAACTGAACTTGCCAGAAGCATGGAAATGAATCAGCCAGGAATAACCAAAGTAGTATCTACTCTACTTAAAAAAAATTTACTGTCTGTAAAAATCGATCAATATGATGCCAGAAAACGGCATATTAGTATCACTCACCGGGGACTGAAACTTTGTCAGAAAACCATGAATCAATTAAGCCCTGATGTAGCTTTTATCCTTAAAAACTGGACAGATCAGGATCTAAAACAAATGCAACATCATCTGGAAAAACTGATGCATGTATTAGATAGCCATAGAGAAGATATTAAATAGCCTTTCCCTAAGATAACAACAATTGATAACCAGGAGTTTTTGCAGTCATTAATTCAGCAATATTTCACCAGAAATGCCCCAAATTCCAACTTCTTTGCTTTCTTGAATTAATGTGGAATTTTTTTCATAAACTCTATGTTCAATAATATAGCTGGAGTCAACAATGCGATTGATTGCGGTTTCCTAAATCTTCTACAAACGTAACGCTTGCAGGCGGATCAGCACCACTAAAGTGGCACTAGATCACCCTGTTAGCGCATACAATTACATTATTAATAGTTGTCTAATTATTCATTTTCGGCTCTCAATTTTTCTCCAAACTTAATAAATGATCCATTAAAATATTTTTTATTTGGACTTTTCAATAATACTCCAAAACCAGGAGATTGAACTAAACCTTCAACTAATGCTTTTCTTGCTTGCCAACCTTCTTCAGGTAACATTTTATTTTTATATTGTAAAAACAGATTTTCAATGTGACGAACTTCTGCCGCAAAAAAGTAGAAACCCTGATTCTGTTCATCTTCCGATAAAGCCCCAGGATTCTCTCGAAATGATGTAACTATTTTTGCTGTCTCTTGAGAGTTACCCATAGTTAAAAGTATTTGAATATCTAAAGCAGCAATTTCCTGGAACATAGATGCCTGAGTAGCACTTGTATTGTCCTTAATCTGAAAGCCGACAAAAACCAGTGAAATAATAATAGCAATAGCTGATACGATTTCAGCTATCAAAGCATATTCCTGTAGCATTTCTTTCATACTTTCTCCTCTGTAGTTGTAAAGTTTATGATTTCAACACCAGTGGTTTCTGGCAAGTTCATCGGACCCC
>DRNA01000362.1 GCA_011322365.1 Aeromonadales bacterium
ATCGTTTCAACTCGGGTATCCATTTCACCCTGCTCAATTTTTCTAATGGTTCGGGTCAGGTTCTGGATAGGTGTTACCACACTTCGACTGATGCTGATGGCAAGGAATATGGTTAATACCAGGCCGGTAAAGGTAATCATTAAACCTTTTAACAGACTATCCAGTTGTGAGATGCGGGTTGGCATACTGGAAAGGGTTACATAAACATAGCCAATATTATCCGGCTGATTTTTTACATTGCTTAGCAGTAGCTCATCCAGATCGGCCTCACCCATGTCGCTACTTTTAATAGTGGATTTGAATACATATTGATCTTTAGTGGAAAATATATTGGCAAATATGCTGCTGAATTTATCGGAAGTAAAATTACGGGTCTTACTGATAATGGGTTTATTATCCGCATCGGTAATGGTGACGTTAATAACATCTTTTTCATTAAAGGTACTGTTAATCAGCTTGTTGAGTATATCGGTATTGCCGGAAAATACGCCATATTCACAGGCTGGTGCCAGGTGGTTGGTGATTAACTGCCCCTTTTCAATTAACGAATCTTCAATTCGCTGTATTTGTGTAAAGCTGAAATAGGCAGACAGGCCCAGGGCAATAACCAGTGTTGGGAGGATGGCAAGAAAGAGTACCTTTGTTCTTATATTCCAGTTTTTCATTTTTTGGAACTCAGCATTTTCTGGTATATGGTTTTTTCATCAGGCAAATAGATGCTGAGTGTGCGAGCAACATTTTTATTGAGGGCAATGGAAAAATCGTCAGCATAGGTAGCGTTTGCTACAAAGGTTCCGTTTTCAATATATTTTTTTATAATGGCAGCGGTCTGCTGGCTAATCTGTTCAGGATCAGAAAAAATAGCAGCAATAGCGCCGGCTTTAACGTATGAACGTGAGAAGCCAATTAATGGCACGCCCTGATGATAGCTAAGCAGTAAAATACTGCGGATGGTTCTTTTGTTAAACGTGATTGGGTCGGGTATGGCCAGAATTGCATCGCTTAATTTTACTAATGGTTTTAGTGTTGGAATAAGCTGTTTTTCTGTTGCAATGGTTTCTATTCTTATTTTTTGATTATTACGCTGAGCAGCCTGTTTTATCCTGTTTTTGAAAGTCTTTGAGTAGGAACCCAGAATTGTGCCGATTACTTTATCTTTGCCGAGAAGAATCTGGATAAAATGTATCTGGCGATCGAAAGGCTGGTCGATAAATATGACTTTCCATAGGGCATTTTTTTTACGGATTTTACTCAGCTTTGTATAAGACTGGGATGGAATTAGCAGGCTGAGCAGGGGAATATCTGAATTGAGTTTAAGGCTTTTTTCTGTGGCTTTTGTGCCCAGGCTAATTAACAGGCTGGAATTTTTAATGGGTGAGCGGGACAGGGGTTCATTGTTTATATTGATGGTGTTAATGCTTAGGGGTAATGAATCCAGCTTTTCATACAGACTTTTAATAACTTTTCGGGTATAGGTTTTTTCACCGGAATATACGATGCTAATGGATTCTTCCTGGGCATAAGATAAAACAGAATATAAAACGCTGATTATCAGGCAGCTCAAAGCCAACAGGCGGGTAAGCAGCCTGTGGCTGTTTTTTCTGTCTGTTGGTCGAACAATGTCTGGATGAAGCGTTAGATTCATTGTGTTATGGCCTGTCCATCGGTGCGTATATATTCCATCTTAGAAAGAAACTTTTATATCAATGTAAAACTTTCTTTCCTGAAGGCTGCCGGCGCGATTCAGGCTGCCATCATTATTAAAGGTTGTATTATTGTAATCTGAAAAATTTTCGTAAAGATTCTGCCCAAGCAGAGCAAGCTCCATTATGCTGCTACCCATACGGATGGTGCGTGCAATACGTAAGTCAAGTTTCTGGTAGGCCTGAGCAGAACGAGTGCCTGTGCGGTCACCCCAGTCCATGTCACCCACGTTATAATAAACCAGGCTGGCATTAAGCCCGTTATTCCATTGTTTGTTTAGCATCAGGCCACCGCTGTTTTTTGGGGCAGTCTGATCATAGCGACTTTCGGCTGTTGCTTTAAGTGTAGTATTCTCAATATTAATATGGGCAAAAAAAGCATATAAATTTAGCTGTTTGTTAATTTGATAATTGAGTGAAAACTCCCCCCCTCGGGTGGTAGTGCCGTTAG
>DRNA01000363.1 GCA_011322365.1 Aeromonadales bacterium
TGCTCCTCGACAATTGCTCCTGCATTGTTCTACTACCGTCCATCCATGGACATATGCGTTGCTCTACTAAGGTATATCCCTATACCGATTCCGCGTTATAAAAGTTCAAGTTAGACAGGAAATTGCTCCTTGCATTTCCTGCATACCATACATCCATGGATATAAATGACTAACACTTCACTTTTATGCCTTGAATCTATACGCTTCTCCTCTTGCTGAAATCCTGCATCATGAATGATTTTGGGTATAGACATTGACACTGGTGATGCCCGCTTTTCTGGCGGCATCGACCACTTTTATCATGGCTTCATTACTGGATTCTGCATTGACCTTTACCAGTACTACTGCTTTGGGATTCCGGGCCTTTTCCCTTTCAATATTGGCTTCAATGGCCCGAAAATCAATAACTCGGCCTTTCAGGGAAATATTATCGTTTGCATCAATGGCCAAAATAATGGGGGTAACCACAACAGGATCAATCTGTGGTTCCGAGATAGTCGATGGGCGAGACAGTGAAACACCAGAGACTTTTGTAAAAGAAGTCGTGACAATAAAAAAGATCAACATGATGAAAACGATATCAAGCATAGGCGTCATATCAACTTCAGAATCTTCATGCAGGTGCAATTTTTTGTTTACCATAACCTTTCTCCTTTTCCGTAGTTGGGGTACGGGCAGGAAGAAAATGTTAATTACCTGAACCCGATATATACAATATATACAAAAAGAGGTTAAAAAGTCCAATCCAGAGTTATTGGTTCTTTATTAGTCAGTTTCGGATTTCTTCTACGGTAAGGGAAACAGGCCGTTGGGTAGCAACCTCAGATTTCAGGGTAAGGTTCTAATATAACAGCAGTTATTCGATTGGCAACGGCATGTACCTGACCTTTGTAGCGGCTATTACCATCAGGTGAAAATTCAAACCGATAATGGCGTTCCAGCATCCAGTGACCATTGCTGCCTCGACGAAGTTTCCAGCTTTTTTTAGCTACGGTGTGGTCAAGAAATTGAACACCGCATCGCTCACAGGTTTTTTTTGCAGATTTGATGGCTAATTCGTGAACCTGAGACCCCTGCCACCAGAGCATGGCTATGGCAGCGGCAGAAATCAGAAAAATGAGTTTAAATAACACCGGAAGAAGATATCATGAGGGAAAATGAAGGAGAATTAACAGGTCGCCAGATAACGACCTGTTTAATCATTTAGCGTGTGGTAACTGCTGTTGTGGCTACATTTACCTGTTTAACACCCGCTTCCCTGGCGGCATCAACCACTTTAATCATGGCTTCATTACTGGCTTCAGGATGCACATTAACGATAACAGCCGATTTGGGATATTTAGCTTTTTCTCTTTCAACATTAGCGCCTACGGCACGAAAATCAATTTCACGACCATCCATCGTAACAATATCATTTTGATCAATAACAAAAATGATTGGTATGGTCTTTTCCTTAGGTTGTGGCTGATCCGGCGGTACAGGTGCTGGTCGACTGAGCTCAACACCGGATTCTTTAGTAAATGAAGTGGTTACAATGAAGAAAATCAACATGATGAACACGATGTCCAACATGGGGGTCATATCTACTTCGGCTTCTTCATCAGCGTGCTTTGGTCTTTTTCGCATAATAATTTCTTTTTGTTGGTGTTATTGGCAGGTTGTGTTCAGTCTGTTTTATTAAACACTTTTTTGTTTAAACAACAACCAGCCTGGATGTAAAATTCAGGTTCGCTAAATATAGCGTTTAAGGGGGTATCGTGTCTAGTAGTTGTTTGGGTGAAAGTGGAATATTTTATGAAAAAATGATGCAGCTAACGAGATTTTTGACATTTTGCACAGAAATAGCTGCTACGTTGCCCCTGAGTTATCTGCTCTATTTTAGTTGTACAGATGAGGCAGGGTTCATTTTTACGACCATAAACGTAGAGCTTTTGAGCAAAATAGCCGGGTTGCCCCTCAACGTTACTGAAATCTTTCAGTGTGGTTCCCCCCTGTTCTATTGCGGCCTGCAGAATGTTTTTGATTTCATTGCTGAGCCGCACCAGGCTTTGTTTACTGAGCTGATTACATGATGCCCCGGGATGAATTCCAGCTTTAAATAATGACTCACTGGCATAGATATTACCCACACCAACGACGATATGATTATCCATAATATGTTGTTTTATGGCGCGTTTTCTGCCACGAGTGGAAGCAAAAAGGTAGTCACCATGAAAGTTTTCCTCAAGTGGTTCCGGACCAAGCCTGTTGAGTAGTCTATGATTTTCTATGGCCCCTTCGGTCCATAACACACTACCAAACCGTCGCGGGTCACGAAAACGAATGATTTTTTCATTATCGAGACAGATATCGATGTGGTCATGTTTCTCTACAGCTATATTTTTAGTCACTACTCGCAAACTACCGGACATTCCCAGATGTAGTATAAGGGTGCCTTTATCAAACGCCAGCAGTAGGTATTTCGCACGTCTACAGATACCCTTAACCTTTTGATTTTTAAGGATGACAGCCAGTTCGGGATCCACTTTCCAGCGTAAATTGGGATTTCTGACAATAATGTTACGCACGGTGGCATTTTTCAGGAAGGGTTCGATACCACGTTTTGTTGTTTCAACTTCAGGAAGTTCAGGCATGAGCTATTTTTCCTGGTATTGTTGAAGTAATAACTGAAACCATGGTGGAAACAATGTCTTCTTCTGGGCTGGGGAAAACTGGTATTGCGTTATGCCAGAGCGCCGGGTTTGCCAGAGAATAAAGTCAAACTCATTACCTGGAGTTATGAGAGGAATTATGTCAAATGAATATTGATTTCGTGAGTCGAGCCAGATTAGATGGATAGCATTCGGGTCAATATTAGTACTTTTGGCAGACATCCGGGCGAGGGGGGAAGTGGTTGACCAGGCCTGGAGTAAGTTATTTATCTCATTTTCCGCATAGGGTTGATCTGTAATCTGACTGATAAATTGTTTGAGGGTTGCCTGGGTAAAAAAGTGGTTACTGATAATCAGGCCTTTAAACTGAAAGTTAACTGGTAGTAAAGCATCGTGCACGGAAGATGATAATTGCTCCTCAACAGCAACTTGACCTTTAGAATTGTACATTTTCTGTACAATTAAAAGTAGTATAATCATGGCCGTAATCAGATAAATTACCAGATTAAGCCATTTTCGATAGGTAATATTTGTTTTCATTGGATAGATTATAAGCTGAGGAACAATAAAAAACCCGGAAATTCCGGGTTTTTGCAACTTCAGTAGTGAAATTGTCTGAGGCCAAAGTTAATCTATGAGGATTTACTTAATTTTGGCTTCCTTATACATCACGTGCTTTCTTACAACAGGATCAAATTTCTTGATCTCAAATTTTCCAGACATGGTGCGTTTATTTTTATCAGTGGTGTAGAAATGACCTGTACCCGCTGAAGAAACTAATCTGATTTTATCTCTCATCACAGAACTCCTTAAACTTTCTCGCCACGGGCTCGAACATCGCTAAGCACCTGTTCAATACCTTTTTTATCAATAATCCGCATACCTTTTGAAGAAATACGAAGTTTCACGAAACGTTTTTCACTTTCAACCCAGAAACGATGGGTATGAAGGTTGGGTAGAAATCTGCGGCGCGTCCGGTTTTTAGCATGTGAAACATTGTTACCGGTGATTGGACGCTTTCCGGTGACTTGGCAAACTCTGGACATTTTGGCCTCCAAAATAAAACATCAACTGACACTCTGTCAGAAGGGCGCACTTTATACCAGAATCAACCGTTGATGGCAATAAAGATTCTACAGAAAGGGAAATAAATGTAAATAAAGGATCTGACTGAGCTAGCAGCCAGGGTTAAACAAGTCTCTAATGGTGATCTTATGGTTGCTTAACTATTTGATATTAAAGATAAATAATATTTTTTTACATGTCATGATAAAAAGTTACTTTTTTTAGCTGTTTAGAATGTTCAAAACTTGTTAACGTGAGATTGAAAAAGTTGAATGAAGGAAGATTTATTAGTGAACAATCAGGAGGGGATATGATTCAAATTCAGCATGTGAGTAAAAGTTTTGATTCACTGAAAGCGGTGGATGATTTTTCTTTGACCATTTCCAAAGGTGAAATTTTTGGTTTACTCGGTCCTAACGGTGCAGGTAAAAGTACTACTATCTCAATGAGTTGTGGTCTGCTATCTGCCGATTCGGGTAAAATCACTATCAATGCTCTCTCTCCACAAAGCCTGGAAGCCCGTCGATTAATGGGGTTGGTGCCGCAATCTATCGCCCTTTACGAAGAGTTGACAGCAGAGGATAACCTGAAATTTTTTGCAAAGCTCTACGGTATTCGAGGGGCGGCAGAAAAAGAACGTATCCGCTGGGTGCTGGATTTTGTCGGTTTGAGCGATCGCCAACATGATTTGATCAAAGAATATTCCGGAGGAATGAAACGAAGACTCAATTTGGCAGCATCATTACTTCAGGACCCAGAGGTTATCTTTATGGACGAACCCACCGCTGGCGTTGATCCTCAATCTCGCAATAGCCTGTTTGATAATGTCCTCAAGTTAAAAAAACTGGGTAAAACCATTATCTATACCACCCACTACATGGAAGAAGCTGAAAAGCTCTGTGATCGTGTGGGTATTATTGATAGAGGAAAGTTGCTGGCATTGGGTAGCGTTGAGGCACTGGTTGATCAATATGGAGGTAAAACCTTATTGGAGCTTAGTACCGATAAGGGGACTATGGAGATGAAAACAAACCATCCAGCGGCTGATCTATTGAGCCAGTTACAACAGGTACATGAATTAAAAGATATAAAATTAATCAAGCCAAGTCTGGAAACGGTTTTTTTAAACCTCACCGGACGACAACTCAGGGATTAGTCTCATGAAATCAAAAATCCTGGCCATAACAGCCATTATGCATAAAGACTTTAAATTATTATTTAAAGATAAAATGGCGGTATTTTTCACCTTTTTTTTCCCGCTTATTTTTGCTTTTTTCTTTGGTTCTATTATTGGTGGCGGTGGTGGTGCTTCCAAGGGGATGAAAGTGGCTGTCACTGATCTGGATAATAGCTCGTCCTCTCAAGTTTTTGTAGAGCAATTAAAAAATTCCGACGCCCTCAGGGTGACTATTACAACAGAAGAAAAGGCAAGAGAATTAGTTAGAAAAGGTAAGTTAGTAGCCTTTATTTTGTTACCGAAAGGTTTTGGTGAAAATTACAGTTCAGTATTTTCGGGCAATGTTCCAGAGCTGAAAGTAGGTATTGACCCTTCACGAAAGGCAGAAGCGGGGTATCTGGAAGGGGCGTTGATGAAACTTGGGGTGAAACGGTTTGAGTCACTGTTCAGTGATGCTAATAAGATGATAAGCCAACTGGATTTATCGGTAGAAAAGATAAAAAAAGATGAGAATGTGCCTGAAGCCTGGAAAGGGTTATTATCTGAATTTTTGCCACAGATGAACCAGTTAATAAAAAAACAGGCACAGGATAATGAAAATGGCAAAACGCCCATGTTTGGGGGTGCAAACGGCGCAGATAGTAACCCGATGATGCCACTGAAAATATCACAACAGGATGTTAGTGTAAAAAGGCGCGGTCCAAAAAATGCCTATTCCATCACCATACCTCAGGCAATAATCTGGGCTATTATGGGCGTTGTTATTGGATTTGCAGTGAATATTGTTCAGGAAAAACGCCTGGGTACGGTTAATCGTTTATCACTGGCACCTATCAGTCGTCTGCAAATTATGTCGGGTAAAGCACTGGGGTGCTTTACCGCTCAGTTGGCAGTAACCAGTTTATTGCTGACTATTGCTTATTTTATGCTGGGCGTTAATTTTGATATAGCTAAAGTTCTTCTGGCGGTGGTGGCTGCGGGGATCTGTTTTGTCGGCATCATGATGTTTTTTGCCTCTCTGGCAAAAACCGAACGATCGGTGGCAGGATTAACTAATGCTTTTTTAATTATTATGGGGATGATTGGTGGTGCGATGATTCCGCTTTTTGTTATGCCGGGCTGGATGCAGTCCATCAGTAACATCAGTCCTGTTAAATGGTCGATCCTGGCACTTGAAGGTGCTATCTGGAGAGACTTTAGTTATAGCGAAATGCTATTGCCGGTGTTAGTGTTAATCAGCATAGGAGTGGTGTTTTTTGCTCTGGGTACACGTTTACTGAAGCTGGAACAAATATAGTCTATCCAGCAATGGACTGTTCCAAATGTAGTAAGGCTTTTTTTCGATCAAGCCCTCCTGCATACCCGGTTAATGAACCATTACTGCCGATGATTCTGTGGCAAGGTACAATGATAGCAAGAGGGTTTTTACCATTGGCGGCACCAACGGCCCTTGCTGCTCCGGGTGCGTGAATTTTTGTGGCAATTTCAGCATAACTACGGGTTTCACCATAGGTAATGGTTTGTAATGCTTGCCAGACTTTTTGTTGAAAAGTCGTACCCTGCGCAGCAAGAGGAAGATCAAACTGGTGTAATTCTCCGTTAAAGTATTGGTGTAGCTGGTATTGAGTTTCAGTTAGCAAAGTTGTTTTTCTGCAATAGTTTTTTTGTTTTTTTATGTTGTGTAAACTCCGATAAATTTTGCCCTCGATAAAGTCACAATGTGTCAGTTTTTCGTTAAAACTCTGGATGAGCATGTCGCCCAGCGGTGTCGAAATTATCTGAAAAGCCCGTTGATTTTTCATCTATTTTTTCCTTTTAGTTTTACAGCTTGACGCCAGATTAATAAAGCGGCATAAGCACGCCAGGGCTGGCATTCATCAAAAAGCATTGCTATCTGTTGTTTTGACAGTTCACCAAAACTATTTTTGAGATTATTTTCCAGCACCAGATCCCCCTGAGGATAAGCATTGGGATCATTGAGAGCACGCATGGCAATATATTGTGCTGTCCAGGGGCCAATGCCTTTTATTTGAGTTATATCCTGCACGAAATTTTCTGTATTTTGTAAAGGTGAAAAATTCACCTGGTTTTTTAATATAGCGCGCGCAAAATCCTGTAGAGTTTGAATACGTCGGTGGGTTAATCCCAGGTTTTCCAGATTCTGTTTTGATAATGATTTTGCTTCCGGGAAAACAGCATGAATTTTTTCAGTTATTTGAGGATGCATCTGTACAAAGGAACAGTCAAAGTTTATTGGTTTTCCAATACGAGATACCAACCTTTGCGTAATTGTGGTCGCTCCTTTTACTGAAATCTGTTGCCCGATGATAGCTCGAACAGATAGTTCAAAAGGATCCCAGCAACCGGGAATTCTAATCCCGGGATAGCGTTTAAAATGATTAAAAAAATTATTCATTTTATTTTCAGGGGAGAACAGAGTACTTTTATTAAAACACTGTTGTAGCAAAACTGGCAATGCTTCCGTATCGAGAAGCCTGACCAGTTTACGTTTGATGGCGAATAAATTTTTTACTTCAACAGGCTGATTACCACACACATAAATTTTGACCAACAACCGATGTTGTTCAGGTTGATTACTAATATCTAAAATGGCTGTCTGATTTTCCTTTTCATCAGTATTATCGTCGCTTAGAGTTATACTTCTCAGATAATGATTTTTACTAACCCATTCAATACCATCCACGGCTCTGAATGCGAGAAAGTCCAGTAATGATTGCCAGTCATAGGGTGGACGGTAATTCAGATACAGTGGAATGTAATCATCAATTTTCTGACGGCCACTAATAGACTTTCGTATGGACGAAGGCGTACGTTGATAACTTTTTTGAAAGGCGTAATTAAACTGTCGCTGGCTGTCATAACCGGATGCAAACGCAATATCATAGATGGAAAGGCTGGTATCATTTAGTAACTGTTTGGCAAATAATAAACGACGAGTATTTTCAATCTGGTGGGGAGGAACACCCAGTTGTTGGATAAATAATCGTCGCAGATGTCGGCTACTGCATCCAAGTATCTGAGAAA
>DRNA01000364.1 GCA_011322365.1 Aeromonadales bacterium
TACGTTTTAGACTGAAGGCGATGGTACGGGATGGCCAGATCATCCAGGACCGCCAGCAAAACTTTGGTCTGATTTCTCACATGAATTTGAAAAAAGGCCGAGTGATCGGCCATGTGGATGGTTTTGGCTTTGTAAAAATGGATGAGGGTGGTGATGACTGGTTTCTAACGCCCAGGGAGATGTCACGCCTGATGCCCAATGATCGGGTATTAGTCAGAATTAAAGGGATAAACCAACGCGGTCGAATAGATGCAGGTGTGGTTCGGGTTATTGAAGAAGGAAAAAAACAGCTGGTTGGTGAATATCTGAAAGATTCTGGGCTGGCCTATGTAGTACCCGAAGATAAAAAAATTCCTTTTGATATCTACATAAATGAAGAAGAGGGCGTCAAAGCAAAACCGGGGGAACTGGTTCTGGTTGAAATTACCCAACGCCCGGGTAATAAACATCCAGCCAGAGGCATTATTAAGGAAGTTATTGGCAAAAGAATGGCCCCTGGAATGGAAATTGAAGTTGCGCTTCGTTCGTTTGATTTGCCCTTCCTCTGGCCTGAAGAAGTAAAAAAGCAGGTTGCAGATTTAAAAACCGAAGTACAAAAAGTTGATTATCAGGGACGAGAAGATCTATTGCATTTACCGTTTGTCACTATTGATGGTGCAGATGCAAGGGATTTTGATGACGCGGTTTATTGTGAAAAAGCAGCAGACTCAGGTTGGAAATTATGGGTGGCTATTGCTGATGTCAGTCATTACGTGCACCACAATTCTGCACTGGATATTGAAGGCCAAAGCCGAGGAAATTCCGTTTATTTTCCCGGTGAAGTTATCCCCATGTTGCCGGAGATTTTATCCAATGGTCTTTGTTCGTTAAATCCTGATGTGATTCGGCTGGTTATGGTCGCTGAAATGCAGGTATCCAGTAATGGGCAGCTTACCTCATCAAAATTTTATCCCGCAATGATTCGATCTCAAGCCCGGTTAACCTATGCCCAGGTTTGGGATTATTTAAATAAAACCACGGCTGAGCTTGCTCATGTGGGTAAAAATAACAAAATCACAGCATCAGTTGACAGACTTTATCAGTTATTCCACAGTTTATTAAAAGCCAGAAAAGAACGAGGCGGGATCGATTTTGATACCACTGAAACCCGTTTTATATTTGACGCTAAACGTAAAATTGAAAATATTGTTCCCGTTTACCGGAATGATGCACATCGACTGATAGAGGAGTGTATGATTCTGGCTAATGTGGCGGCGGCACATTTTTTATTAAAAACTGATCCCGAGGGGATTTATCGAAATCATACTGGACCTACCGAAGAACGTCTGCAAAAATTAAGAGATTATCTGGGGCTATTAGGATTGTCTTTATCGGGTGGCAGTGAGCCTTCACCAAAAGATTATGCGGCATTACTGGAGCAAATTTCCGACCGGGATGATAAGGAAAATATTCAGTTAATGCTGTTGCGTAGTCTCTCTCAAGCGGTTTATGAAGTAGAAAACAAAGGGCATTTTGGGCTGGCGCTTGATGCCTATAGTCATTTCACCAGTCCCATTCGACGCTATCCTGATTTAATTTTACACCGATTAATCAAAGATCGCCTGAAACTGTCAGGTCAACACTATAAAGGACTGGATTCAAGTTTCCATTATACAACTGAAGAACTGTTACAATTAACCGAGCATTGTTCAATGACTGAACGTCGAGCCGATGATGCGACTCGGGATGTTAATGACTGGCTGCGTTCAGAATTTATGCAGGATAAAATTGGACTGGAGTATACGGGTAAGGTTGTATCAGTGACCAGTTTTGGTTTATTTATTCGTCTGGATGATATTTATGTTGAAGGCCTGGTACATGTTAGCGCATTAAAACGGGATTATTATCAATATGATCCTGTCTCTAATGTGCTTGCTGGAGAAAAAAGTGGTAAGCGATATGGTATTGGAGATGAGCTGAAAATTCGTGTGATTAGAGTTAATCTGGAAGAGCGAAAAATTGATTTTGAGCTGATAGAGGATTTGCATATTGGTCGCCATCCAGGAAATACAAAAAAAACAAAAAGCAAGCATGGTAAACATCAGAAAAGAGAAACGAATAAAAATAAAAAGTCGTTTAATAAAAATGTATCTTCGAAAGTGATATCCAGAAAGAAAAAGAAAAAAACCACGCCGAAAAAACAACGTAAAGCTAAAGCTAAAGCGAGCACGAGCAGATAATGTCGAATAAAAAACAGTTGATTTTCGGCTTGCATGCTGTCCAGTCAGTTATCAGAAATCATCCTGAGCGGGTGGTTAAAATTATGGTGCTTCAGGGGCGACATGATCATAGACTGGAAAAAATTCTAAAACAGACACAAGGCATTTCAAGAGATTATTTTAAGCGGGCACAACTTGATGTAATCGCTAATGGTGGAAAACATCAGGGGATTATTGCAGAATGTGTGCTTACAGATAAAGCGCTACTAGATTGGGATGAAGATAAACTTATCACCGAAATTTCATCAACAAATTCAACACCTCTGGTTCTGGTTTTAGACGGTGTGACTGACCCACATAATTTAGGTGCCTGCTTACGTAGTGCTGACGCAGCAGGTGTTATGGCGGTAATCGCACCAAAAGATAATGCCGTTGGAATAACACCGGTCGTGAGTAAAGTCGCCTGTGGTGCAGCAGAAACCGTACCCTTTATAGCCGTGACGAATCTGGCAAGAACACTAAAAAAATTACAACAGGCCGGTCTCTGGGTTATTGGCACGTCCGGTGAGGCCAGGCAATCCATTTACGAGGCAAAGTTAACAGGACCAATGGCATTAGTGATGGGAGCTGAAGGTAAAGGTATGAGGCGACTAACCACCGAAACCTGTGATGAACTCATAAAAATCCCAATGGCCGGACAGGTTTCCAGTTTAAATGTTTCTGTCGCTACTGGCGTGGTTTTATTTGAAATTATACGGCAAAGAAGGTTTAAAATTTCGGGTTAAATGCTGATATTGTAAAAAGTACATTAAAAAAATGGTAATAATACCCTTGTACCATAGCCAATGCATTCACTACACTTTTCATATATTGTTCTACATGAAGTTTAATTCTAGGACGATATTGATGGTTAATCACTAAGGAACAGGAGAAAAGAGCAATGATTAAACAGAAATTATATATTAGAGTGTTATTATTGGGTAGCATATTCGTTGGTGGAAATTTTGTATCGAATAATGCTTATAGTATCGAATGTGTAGGACCGGATGGTTGCCCAAAGCAGATCAAAAAAATACATCGCTTTGCTCGTAATGGATCGGCAGATGCACAGTTGTTGTTGGCTGCGCTGTATGAAGATGGTAATTTAATAGTGCAGAATGCAGGGCCGGATTATACTTTGACTGATTTTTGACCAAAAATAATCTCTCCCCTGAATTTATCATCCCATCCCGCTCGCATCATTTTGCCCGCGACACTGTCTTTAAAGGGGTGCGCTTTAATGAGATTGATCAAGGCTCGCCTGAA
>DRNA01000365.1 GCA_011322365.1 Aeromonadales bacterium
CTTGCGGTAGCATTTTTTCTACGTTAGCGACATCACCCAGAGCCGCTTCACCGATGGACCAACTATAGGGTTGCTGACTGTCTCTTTTAATAATGGGTAGAGTGGCATTTTTACCGGCCAGAGCAAATTCCATTGCGGCTTTTCCCATAGCATAGGCCTGTTCTACGTCTGTTTTTGAAGCGATATGTCTGGCTGCTCGTTGCAGGTAATCTGAAACTGCCCAGTGATATTTATAACCCAGTTTCTCTTTGACCATATTGGCTATTACCGGCGCAACGCCGCCCAGTTGACTGTGTCCGAACGCATCCACGGTGCCAGAATCAGCAAGAAATTTACCCGCTGCATTTTTTACGCCTTCAGATACTACGATGGCACAGTAACCATAGTTTTTGACGCATTGGTCAACTTTTTCCAGAAAAGTTTCTTCATTAAAAGTGATTTCAGGAAATAAAATAATATGTGGTGCATCACCTTCTTTTTCGGCTGCAATACCACCTGCGGCGGCAATCCAGCCGGCATGACGACCCATCACTTCCATAACAAAAACTTTGGTTGAGGTTGCGGCCATAGAAGCGACATCAAAACCGGCCTCTCGAATTGAAACGGCAATGTATTTGGCCACGGAGCCAAAGCCGGGGCAGTTATCGGTAATAGGCAAGTCATTATCAACTGTTTTTGGAATGCCGACACAGGTGATGGGGTAATCTAAGGTTTCACTGATTTGAGAGACTTTATGCGCGGTATCCATAGAGTCGCCACCGCCGTTATAGAAAAAATACTTAATGTTATGGGCTTTAAAAACATTAATTAATCGTTCATAGGCTTCCCGATCCTCTTCTATACTTTTCAGTTTATAGCGGCAGGAACCAAAAGCTCCGGACGGGGTATAGCGAAGTGCAGCGATATTTTCATCAGATTCCAGACTGGTATCAATAAGTTCTTCTGTTAGTGCTCCGATAATGCCATTTTTGCCCGCATAAACCGTTCCAATTTGATCGGGATGTTTTCTGGCTGTCTCAATCAGCCCGGCAGCTGAGGCATTAATTACTGCTGTTACGCCTCCTGACTGGGCGTAAAATGCATTGGCTGGCTGATTGCTTGCAGTTTGATGCGTGGGGCTGGACATAGACACTCCGTTTAAAATTTTTTCAGTGTTGATGGTTATGATCTTGCCGGTCTTTATGGAGATACCCTGGCATAGCAGCAATGACTCCAGTTAGTTTAATATTAGCAAAAGTTTATGTCGCTGAATACCTGCATCTTGAATGATTATGGCTATTCAGTTGTCGTTGGATGCACTCTCACGTATTATGCCTTCAGTTTCATTCAGATTAAGTCTGGTCTCTATGGCGAAAATACATATTCTGGGTATCTGTGGCACTTTTATGGGTGGGATTGCTCGTATAGCCTCATCTATGGGTCATGAGGTTAGTGGCAGTGATCGTAATACCTATCCGCCGATGAGTACTCAGCTCGAATCCCTGGGCATTGCGCTTTTTGAAGGGTTTAAACCCGAAAATATTGCAGATGATACCGAGCTGGTGATTATTGGTAATGCTCTTTCCAGGGGAAATACCGCTGTAGAATATGTGTTAAATAAAGGTATTGCTTATATTTCTGGACCTCAATGGTTATCTGAAGCCGTGTTACAACATAAGTGGGTGCTGGCGATTTCTGGAACCCATGGTAAAACCACAACCACCAGTATGCTGGCATGGATACTGGAATTTTGTGGCTATGAACCGGGCTATTTAATTGGTGGTGTGGCGAGTAATTTTGAGCATTCAGCCCGAATAACTGATTCCCCTTTTTTTGTCATAGAAGCTGATGAATATGATTCTGCCTTTTTTGATAAACGCTCAAAGATGATTCATTACCGCCCAAAAACACTGTCAATAAATAATCTGGAATTTGATCATGCAGATATCTTTTCAGATCTGGGTGCCATACAAACCCAATTTCATCATCTGGTAAGAACCGTGCCTGAAATTGGTCGAATAATATATGCTGATGGCGATATAGCAGTTTCTGAAGTCTTGACAAAGGGCTGCTGGTCAGAACTGGAATCCTTTGGGACTAAAGGGGACTGGGAGTGTCAATTACTCAATGATGATGGTAGCCATTTTCGCGTTAGTCATAAAGGCTACAATGTCGATTGTGAAATCAACTGGGATCTGATTGGGCAACATAATGTAGCTAATGCAACAGTTGCCATTGCCTGTGCCATGCATGTGGGCGTAAAACCTCTGCAGGCAGCGGAAGCGTTGCAGCAATTCAAAGGTGTAAAGCGTCGCCTTGAAATCAGAGGAAAGGTAGCTGATGTTACGCTCTATGATGACTTTGCTCACCATCCAACAGCGATTAAAACCACCCTGAATGCCTTACGTGCAAAAGTGGCAGATAAACGCGTGGTGGCATTAGTAGAATTGCGTTCAAATACCATGAAAATGGGATTTCATAAAGAAAAATTGATGGCATCGTTACAACAGGCTGATGTAGTGGGGCTATTATTTCCTGCCTCTATTAGCTGGAAATTACCTGAAGAGTTCATCTCAACGGATACTTTTTACCAGGCTGAAAATGTGGAAAATTTGTTGCAGAACATTATACCTGAAATAAAAAATGGTGATCATGTGGTGATTATGAGTAATGGAAGTTTTGAAGGTATTCATCAACGTTTAATCACTGCACTTGAAAATGAGTGGCAGAAATAACATGAAACAATACAGTATGAACAATGGTAATGAGATTACGCTGGCGATAACGGGGGCCTCCGGTACTATTTATGCGGTAAAGTTACTCAAGGAATTATTGTTACGCGATCAGCAGGTTCACCTGATGATTTCAGATGCAGCCAAAGTGGTTTTTGCTACTGAACTTGAAATCAGAATACCAAAAAATTCTGAAGCTATGATTAACACCATGCGTGAGGTTACGGGTATTAAAGACAAAGGCACGCTACGATTTTATGCACAAAACGACTGGATGTCTGTGGTAGCCAGCGGTTCATCGTCTCCTGAAAAAATGGTGGTATGTCCGTGTAGTACCGGAACCTTATCAGCCATAGCCACCGGAGCCAGTAATAATCTAATTGAAAGAGCAGCAGATGTTAATCTGAAAGAAAAAGGTCAATTGGTACTGGTTACCCGGGAAATGCCTTTATCCGCTGTTCATCTGGAAAATATGCTAAAGCTGTCACGACTGGGTGTTTCGATTATGCCGGCATCTCCTGGATTCTACCATCATCCTGAGACGATTGATGATCTGGTTAATTTTGTGGTGGCGAGAGTATTAGAGCACCTTGGGTTTAACCAGAATATTTGTTCCGCCTGGGGCTATTAGCGGTATCAGGGTAGATATCCGTGATGCCTTCAGTTTGAACTTTTATTTTTTAAAAAAAGTTCAAAATCTTCGGCTAAAAGTGGTCTTGATAAATAGTATCCCTGAACTTCTTCACAGCTAGCCTGTTTTAAAAATTCTAATTGTTCTTTGGTTTCTACCCCTTCAGCGGTCACACTGAGACCCAGAATATGCGACAGGCCGATGATCGCTTTAGTAAGTGGAGCATCGTTTTCAGCAGAAGTAATGTCAGTAATAAATGTACGATCAATTTTTAATGAATTAAGGGGGAATTGTTTCAGGTAATTTAATGCAGAATAACCTGTGCCAAAGTCATCAACGGCAAACTTAACATTTAATTGCTGAAGTTGAATAAGTTGAGCCCTGGTTACTTCTATATTATCCATCAATAAACTTTCAGTAATTTCCAGTGTGAGCAGGTGACCAGGATATTGGTACTTTTGCAACACATGACTAATCATGCCAAAAAGATCATAATTTTTAAATTGTAGGGGTGATAAATTTACTGCTATATTAAGATCGTTATACCCGGCATCATGCCATTTTTTTGCCTGTTTGCATGCATTATCAAGTACCCTCTCTCCAATGGAAATGATGAGGCCTATTTCTTCTGCCAGTGGAATAAATTCCTCAGGGCTGATATGTCCGATATAATTATTTTCCCAGCGTAATAATACTTCTACTCCATTGATTGCTTCAGTTTGAGTATTCATAATGGGCTGGTAAACCAGATAAAACTCCTTGTTTTCCAGTGCATGTCTTAAATGGTGTTCTAATTCAAGCCGACGAAGTGCATTACGATTCATTTCCTGGGCATAAAATTTAAACTGATTTCTTCCCTGAGATTTTGCAACATACATAGCGGTATCGGCAAATTTAATAAGATTAGCGGCATCGGTAGCATCATCTGGGTAGATACTAATACCTATACTCGGTGTTATAGAAATTTGACGTTGTTCTATTTCGAGAGGATTAGTAAAGGCTTCAATAATTTTTTCACATACATGAAATGTAGATAAGCCGTCACTGATGTTTTCCAATATTACCGTGAACTCATCACCACCTAATCGACAAACTGTATCATCTTTGCGAACACTATTTGAGATAAGGGTAGAAACAGTTTTTAAAACTTCATCTCCCAGTGAGTGACCTAATGAATCATTAATATGTTTAAATCTATCCAGATCAATAAAGAGTAATGCCACCTTGTTCAAATGGCGTTCAGCCTGAAGCAGAGCGTGTTCCAGACGATCATGAAACAGAGCGCGATTGGGTAATAAAGTTAAAGTATCATAGTTGGCCAGTGTTCTTAATTCTTCTTCAGCCTGTTTTTTATCTGTGATATCAGTAGCTACCATAATGATATTAGTAATCACGTTATCATCATTTTTAATAGTAATAAGTTCTACCCAGTGCAGTGTATCCTGTTTGTTGCGGTTAGTTTGATACATTTCACCTTGCCAATGGCCGAAACGTAATACATGGGCTCGAATGTTTTGGTAAAATTCAGGGAGCTGTTTACTGGAATTAAAGATAGAAGGATCTTTATCTTTAATTTCATGTAATTGAAATCCCATTGAAAAACAGAAAGACGGGTTTGCTGATTGTATTCTGAAATTGCTATCAACAATTAGCACCATTTCTGCCATATTTCTGATGATCAGGTCAGATAATTTCTGGTTCGTTTCAAACTTTTTCTGGAAAGATATATCCCGAAAGGTTCCTGCCATTTTAGAGGTCTGACCCAGGTCATTGGTTTCAACAATTTTCCCTCTGTCAAGAATCCAGATCCAGTCATTAGATTTATTCTTTAGACGATATTCCAGTTCAAGAAATCCTTTATCAATGGTCTGAATCCTCTGTTCAGCTTTCTGGAATGAACTCTCAACGTCATCAGGGTGCATCAATTTTTTTAATCCAGCAGGGTCTCCGGATATTTCACCTTCCTCGTAACCTAATAAACCTTCTAATCCCTGTCTGAAAATAGAGTCGCTCTCAACATCCCATACCCAGAAAGCATCCCCGCTTCCCCATAAAGCCCAGCTTAATTGTTGTTTACTTTCATTTAATGTACGGATAAATGTTTGTTGTTCAGAAATCCTTTTTTGCCATAGTTTAATAAGTAGATATCCGAAGATAATCAATATTAAAAAATAGAATAGATATGCCTGAGGTGTCAACCAGGGTGGTGGTAAAACTGTAATGAGAAGTGAGCTAAAGTTTGGGTTCCAGACACCGTCATGATTACTACCCATTATATGAATGTTTAAATTGTCACTTTCAAGATTGGAATAAATTATTTCATTAGAATTCTGTAGGTCTATCCACTTATTTTTAAGGTCAGATGTTCTAATGCGGTAATTATTTTCTTCAGGATTATGGTAATCAAGACTGGAAAACTCAATTTTGATAAAATCTGAATCATAGGGCAATTCTAGACGAGATAATCTCTCCGGGCGGTTAACAGTATGATATTCAGTTCCTATTTGATAAGCTGTAATCCATACAGGTGGCATGAATTGACTTTTGACAACTGACTCTGGAAAAAAAGCATTTAAACCATTAAGGCCGGCAAACCAGAAACGTCCATCAGGGGTTTTAAAAGCAGCGTTCCCGTTAAACTCATCGCCTTGAAGTCCCTGTTCACTGGTAAAATGACGATATTTTTTTGATTTAATATCAACCCTGGTAATACCACTGTTGGTACTAATCCAGAGTTTTCCATTTCCATCGGCCAGAATTGCATAAATATTACTTGATAAAGAGGTAATTTCAGGGAAAGGATAGTCTACAACCCATCGATCATTTGCTTTACTAACTGAATAGATACCACTGAGCGTTCCCACCCAAAGCGTGCCATTTTCTGCCAGGTAGAGTGTTCTTATAATATTTTTCCCTGGATTGTCGGGATTCAGTAAGATACTTTGATATGTATGTGTTCGAGTATTAAAAAGCCCTAATCCATATGATGTGCCAATCCAGAGCGTATTGTTATCTGCTATCTGTAGTGAAAGTATAAAACTTGATAACTGCCCTTTTAATACTTCAGGGATGCTAAACCACTCGATAGTTTCATTGTCATTATTATATTTTCCAATACCAGCATTATTACTACCAACCCAGATCGTTTTGTTATTATCTTTTATAAAAGAAAGTGGGACAATAGCATTCGCCTCAGAATTTTCACCCAGATAAATCAGCTTAAAAATTTTTGTGCTGGTGTTGAACTTCCAAAATCCAGCCCGTGAAGCATAGAGTATATTGCCTTCCTGATCTTCTATCAGATCAGCAATACCATACCCTTGAGAATTAATATCATCATGTTGAGGAATCTTGTAGGTAATATAACGATTTTCGTCAGCAATAAATTTTTTCAAGGAACCATTATTTATTGCCATCCATATTTCAGACTGGCTGGAATACATTGTGGCTCGGATATCATTTATAAAAGGTGAATTTGAGGTGTTTACAGATTCTCTGAAGGTTAAAAATTCATTTTGCACAAGCGATGTTCTATCAACACCATTAGAAGTAGTTCCAATCCAGAGCAAACCACTTTGATCCATTAATAGACTGATAATATGGTTGTTTGATAGTGATAATTTTTCGTCTTTCTGGTGTTTATAATTAGTAACCTCATGCGTGGTCAGATCATAATTAATCAAACCCTGATTATCACTACCAACCCATACATTATTTTTAAAAAAAGTCATACTAAATATTGAAATAGTAGGATTCTTAAGATGCTGTGAAAGAGATACTTCCCTGGAAAATTCCTGTTTACGGGTGTCAAAATACCATATTTCCCCTTTGTCAGTACCAAACCATAGCTTGTTTCCCTTAAAAGTCACTGTCCTGATAAAATCCTTTTTTGATAGGCTCGGAGAAAACTGTGACAGTATATTTTTATTGGTGGCGTCAACATAAAACAGGGATGTTTTTGAAACTACCCAGATATTATTAAAACTATCCTTAAAAAGATTAACGATAAAGGTATTTTTTCCTGTCAAAGAATCAATGTTTTTAATAGATTTATCACTGGTGTCAATAATAGAAACGCCACCATCACTACCTACCCAGATTTCGTTATCTACAGGTAATATTTTTTGTATAAAACCCTCTGCGTCCTTGTTGGGAATAATATAATGTGTAAATTCATTATGATCCCGATCAAATGCATCTACTGTATTTGGGAAAATACCAGTCCAGACATCGCCCTTATTATCAAATGAGATGGTAGAAATAATTCCACTGGAAATGGTCTTTGAATTTTGAGGGTTATGTTGAAAATTCTGAAATCGATAGCCGTCATATTTTTGCAGGCCTGACTGGGTGCCGAACCACATAAAGCCTTCTTTATCCTGAGCAATTGAAATGACTGAATTCTGACTAAGTCCCTGTTGAGTTGTAATGTGGCGGAATTTTAGTTGCTTATCCAGACGGGAGGCATGACTTACCCTTGCTGTGGTGCAATAAGCGCATAGTGTTATCAGGGAAAACGCCAGAAATTTCCATATTGTCTTTGTTAACCTGCTGTTATGATGGAAAATAGGCAGCATATATTCAGCTAAAAAAGGAAGATCTATGATTGATACCAGTTGTGAGTATAGACTCAAAACCGGTATATTTCATTATTAAACGCAGAGCTTGTATTGGTGTAGAATCTTGTTTTTTTGGGAATTAATTAACCTCAATCCGGGGTAAGGGTAGCTAAAAGAAGTTAATAGTAAATCTGGCTCATTTTTGATTCAATTAATGTTAAAATTGGCTCATGTTAAAATTTATCATGAAGGTATTATGCAGGCACTGCAAATAAAAAATTTAACTAAAACCTATGCCGGTGGTGTTAAAGCGTTAAAAGGCATTGATTTAAGTGTACAGGAGGGAGACTTTTTTGCCTTACTGGGGCCAAATGGAGCCGGAAAGTCCACCGCAATAGGCATTATTTCCTCTCTGGTGAGTAAAACAGCCGGAGAGGTTGAGGTTTTTGGTTATGATATTGACAAACAGTTGAATGAAGCAAAAAGATGCCTTGGACTGGTGCCACAGGAATTTAATTTCAGTCAGTTTGAAACCTGTCAGCAAATTGTGGTCAATCAGGCCGGTTTTTATGGTGTCCCAAGAAAAATTGCCCTTGAGCGCTCTGTGGATATTCTGGGACAGTTAGGATTGGGGGACAAGCTCAAAACTACGGCTCGTATGCTTTCTGGCGGCATGAAGCGTCGCCTGATGATTGCCAGAGCATTAATGCATCAACCACGATTACTGGTTTTAGATGAGCCAACTGCTGGTGTAGATATTGAACTCAGGCGTTCCATGTGGGAATTTCTCACCGATTTGAATGCAAAGGGTACTACAATTGTTTTAACGACTCACTACCTGGAAGAGGCCGAGAGTCTGTGTCGTAATATTGCCATTATTGATGAGGGTAAAATTGTCAGAAATAGCAGTATGAAATCCTTATTGAGCACCCTGGAACTTGAAACTTTTGTGCTCGATCTGGCTGGGGAACACCCGGAAATTAATGATCTGGGCCCCTATACCTTTCGAATCAGGGATGAAAATACCATTGAAGTTGATGTACCAAAATCTGAAGGGATCAATCATTTGTTTACTCAGTTATCAGCACAGGATATTGAAGTGTTGAGTATGCGAAATAAAGCAAACCGATTAGAAGAACTCTTTGTAAAATTAACCGGTAAACAGAATTCCGGAGGTGGTAGCTAAAATGAATCTTGTTTTAAAAGAAAATCTCATTGCTTTTGAGACCATTATCATCAAGGAAATAACCCGATTTACCCGTATCTGGATGCAAACTCTGCTGCCACCAGCCATAACCATGAGTCTTTATTTTGTTATTTTCGGTAACCTCATTGGTTCACGTATCGGTAAAATGGGTGGATTTAGTTATATGGAGTATATTGTGCCGGGATTAATCATGATGTCGGTGATTACCAATTCCTATTCCAATGTGGCTTCGTCATTTTTTAGTGCCAAATTCCAGAGACAGATTGAAGAGTTAATGGTGTCTCCGGCATCCAATATTACGATATTATCAGGTTATGTGGGTGGAGGTGTTTGTCGTGGGTTATCAGCTGGTCTTATTGTTACCTCGATTTCATTATTGTTTGTAGATTTGCCTATCTATAATATAGCAATGGTGATACTGGTGGTTTTTCTGACGTCGGTATTGTTTTCATTGGGCGGTTTTATCAATGCGGTTTTTGCACGGAGTTTTGATGATATTTCCATCGTCCCTACCTTTATTCTAACGCCATTAACCTATCTTGGGGGTGTCTTTTATTCCATTAGCCTGTTACCGGCATTCTGGCAGAAGGTCTCTATGATTAATCCGGTCTTTTATATGGTCAACGGATTTCGTTACGGATTTTTAGGTGCTTCAGATGTTTCATTTGTGGTGGCTATCTCCATTATTATCACTTTTATCGTGGTGATGACCGCATTGAGTTTACATCTTCTTCGAACCGGCAAAGGCATGCGTAGCTGATTGTCCCTGAAGCATTAGTTATACCTGTTTACCGGCGCTCCAACTGATGTTTAGCAGATTTTGTACTATAGTTAAGCCAGGGATTGTTGCAACTCCTCTTTCAGCCAGCAGGGTAGGTATCCTCATATCAGGGAAAATGACTTAACCTGGCTTAGGGGAGAAGGTTAACTGGGAAAGAATTTTGTTAAAGAAAATCTCAACAAACCAGTTGAAACTGGGCATGTTTATCCATGAATTACATTGTTCATGGATGGATCACCC
>DRNA01000366.1 GCA_011322365.1 Aeromonadales bacterium
AGCGCACCCACTGGGCACAGGTCAATAATATTACCGGAAACTTCAGAATCGACACATTTGCCCACAAAGGTACCGATTTCAGCAGTTTCGCCGCGACCTAACATGCCCAGTTCTCGAATACCTGCGATTTCCATACCGAAGCGAACACAGCGAGTACAATGAATACAACGTGTCATTTCTGTTTCAATCAATGGCCCAATGTTTTTATCATGTACAACACGTTTATTTTCACAATAACTGGAATCATCATCACCAAACCCAACGGCCAGATCCTGCAGTTCACATTCACCACCCTGATCACAGATTGGACAATCCAGTGGGTGGTTGATTAACAGAAACTCCATCACCGCTTTTTGTGCTTCTCTGGCGCTATCGGAACTGGTTTGTACCACCATTCCGTCTGCTACAGGCGTGGCGCAAGCGGGAACCGCTTTAGGTATATTTGAAACTTCCACCAGACACATTCTGCAATTTGCCGCCACAGATAACTTTTTGTGGTAACAAAAACGCGGAATATAGACATCATTGGCATCCGCCACTTCGATAATCATCGAACCGGCTTCCGCGGTGAGTTTCTTACCATCTATTTCGATGTTGACCATCGTGATTCCCATTTAACAATTTAACTAAAAAAACAAATTTTTCAAAAACAACAAATGACAAAAGCTGTGGCTGTTATCCACACATACCTTCACTAACCATTGAACGCCCATGTTCAATATAATATTCAAATTCGTGTCGATAAAAGCGCAACATACCCTGTACTGGCATGGCAGCGGCATCACCCAGCGCACAAATGGTTCGGCCTCGAATATTGTGCGCAACCCGATCCAGTTGTTCGAGATCCTCAGGACGACCTTCGCCGGAAACAATGCGATGCATAATTCGGGAAAGCCAGCCAGTACCTTCTCGACAGGGTGTACATTGGCCGCAGGATTCTTCATGATAAAATTCTGACAATCTTGCCAGGGCCTTTACCATACAGGTCGTTTCGTCCATAACAATGACGGAACCTGCCCCCAGCATCGAACCGGCTTTACCAATGGCATCATAATCCATTGTAATATCCATCATGATTTCAGCGGTTAACACCGGAGTCGATGAACCGCCGGGAATAACCGCTTTCAGTTGGCGACCTTTCCACATACCACCCGCCATTTGCAGCAAGTCTTTAAACGGTGTACCAAGTTTAATTTCAAAATTACCCGGTTTTTCTACGTGACCGGATACAGAGAATATCTTGGTACCGCCGTTGTTGGGAATACCCTGATCGGCGAACCATTTTCCACCTTTTTCCAGAATAACCGGAACTGAGGCAAAACTTTCGGTGTTGTTAATAGTGGAAGGTTTTCCATATAAGCCATAATTAGCCGGAAACGGAGGCTTAAATCTTGGCTGGCCTTTTTTACCTTCCAGAGACTCAATTAATGCGGTTTCTTCGCCGCAGATATAAGCACCTGCACCGTGGTGAGTATGTAAATCAAAATCAATGCCACTACCCGCAATATTTTTACCTAATAAACCAGCGTCATAGGCCTCTTTCAACGCTTTTTCAAAACAATCGATGGGTTCATAAAATTCACCACGAATGTAGTTATAACCCACGGTAGCACCCATAACATAACCACCAATAGCCATACCTTCGATGACCTGATGCGGGTTATAGCGCAAAATATCACGATCCTTACAGGTACCGGGTTCACCTTCATCAGAATTGCATAACACATATTTTTGCATCTCTGCATTGCGTGGCATAAAGCTCCACTTCAGACCGGTAGGGAAACCCGCACCACCACGTCCGCGCAAAGAAGATTCTTTTAAAATAGCAATAATGTCTTCAGGCGGTGTCTGCTCTTTTAAGATACGACGCCATACCGAATATCCACCAACACTTTCATAGGTCTTCATCGAAGCAGGATCTTCAAGGTTCAACGTTCGAAAACAAACTGGTTCAGTCATAAACTTTTATCCGGTTAATCACTATTCATTTAAATCACAGCCATTTTTCATTTAAAATGAGCTGCTTAATTTGCTGGGCTGGCCAACCGATCAATGATGCTATTAATTTTTTCTTTATCCAGGTTTTCATGATAAACCCGATCCACTTCAAACATGGGAGCACCGGCACAGGCGCCCAGACACTCTACTGACTTAATGGTGAACTGTTTATCATCTGTAGTCTCGCCCGGCTCAATACCCAGACGGTCTTTTAAATGTGCCAACACCTCATCACTCCCCCTGAGCGAACAGGAAATATTGGTACAGACATTAATGACATATTTGCCTACAGGCTCCAGGTTATACATGGAATAGAAAGTGGCCACTTCGTAAGCCGCCATATGTGGAATACCAATATAATCGGCAACCGCATCCATCAATTCAGGGGTAAGATGGTTGTTGTTTTCCAACTGTGCCATCATCAATCCACCCATTACCGCAGAACGCTTACCTTTTTTGGGATATTTAGCCAACCAGGCATCCATTTCTGCAATGCCTTTGGCGCTAACTAAATCGATCAGGGGTTGTTTATTTTGTTCAGCCATTAGCGATCAATCTCCCCGAAAACAATATCCATGGTACCAATCAGTGCCACCACGTCAGAAAGCATATGTCCTTTGGCCATTTCATCCATGGCGCTTAAATGGGAAAAACCAGGGGCTCTTACTTTTACCCGGTACGGTTTATTGGCTCCATCGGAGGAGAGATAAACACCAAATTCTCCCTTGGGATGTTCCACTGCAGCATAGGCTTCACCTTCTGGTACGGAATAACCTTCAGTAAACAATTTGAAATGATGGATCAACGATTCCATATCCCCTTTCATCTGTGCACGGGATGGCGGGGTTACTTTGTGATTGTCAGCCATTACCGGACCCGGATTTTTTCTCAACCAGTCGATACATTGCACCACGATTTTTTTCGACTGGCGTAATTCTTCCATTCTCACCAGATAGCGATCATAGGTGTCACCATTTCGACCAATGGGAATATCAAAATCGACCTTATGATACACTTCATAGGGCTGTTTTTTTCTTAAATCCCAGGCGATACCCGAGCCTCTTAACATGGGGCCAGTAAAACCGAGTTCTAATGCTCGCTCGGGTGAAACCACGCCAATACCCACAGTACGTTGCTTCCAGATACGGTTTTCGGTGAGTAAGGTTTCAATATCATCCACATGCC
>DRNA01000367.1 GCA_011322365.1 Aeromonadales bacterium
GGCACAACAGAAACGGTAGTGACGGACATTAATAAAAAAGTAACGCCTACCGATGAAGAAATTAATTATCTGTTAATGATTTATCAGCATTATTTCCCTGATAATACCACTGATATTGTATCCAGCTTTGCCGGCATAAGAGTACTCCCACACAGTGGCAAAAGTGCTTTCAATCGATCACGAGAAAGTCAGTTATGGAGCCCGGATCATCATCCAAACCTGAGAGTTATTTATGGAGGTAAACTCACCACATTTCGGGCTGTAGCTAAAGAATTAGTGAATTGGATACAGTCTCGCATCGGTAAACGAAAACCTATTGCTGATATTGATCAATTAAAAATTCTCTGAACAAAAACAAACTTTTTAAACTTCCTCAATTCTGGTGAAATAACCCGATTCAATGGGTTATTTCACCGATGATGCTCAATCTATATCTTAACTGATTGATTAATAGATATAAAATATATGGCATAAGAATCGCATATTCTTTATCAAAACTAACCAGATCATTTTCTGGTTGGTTGAAACTGAATTTTTAATCATGATAAGGATCACAAAATGCCGACCATTCAACAGCAGCTTCAGCTACAAAATCAACAGCATGATTACTTTTCCCGGGAAAATGACATGTTACAACAAAAAGGTAAAATGCCTGGTCGTTGTCGACAACCTTTAGACTTGTCACTGTATCGTCAAATAAAAAAAATGGAAAAGCACGGTCTTGATGATTTAAAAGATGCCAGTTTAATGAATCGCGTAGATAGCAAATTTATTATAAAAAAAACACACCTGCCCATAGTGCTTTCAAAATTGCAAAAGAATTACAGTGTGTTATCAATTAATCGCCGTGAGATATTTGAATATCGTAATCATTACTTTGATACCCGTGAAATGACATTCTATCATCACCACCATAATGGAAAATTAAATCGATATAAAGTCCGTCAACGCCATTATGTGGATAGTGAATTACACTTTCTTGAAGTTAAATTTAAAAATAATAAAAAACGGACGTTAAAAACAAGAATGCCAGTAGACCATTTGAAATGTGATGGTGTGGATAGTTTTGTGAAAGAACAGATGGGCGAACCCACGTTGGAATTAATAAACAGTCAAATCAGCGGCTATCGTAGAATGGCCTTTGCAAATGAAGAGGCAGCTGAAAGAATCACCATAGACTTTGATGTCTGGTATCAATCTCCCGAGCTGGATGAAATTATTGAATTAAATGATCTGTGTATAGTAGAAGTAAAACAGAATAAAAAGAATACACAAAGTCTATTTTTTGGTCTGGCAAAAGAATTAGGCTATAGCCAGGTTTCTTTCAGTAAATACTGCGTTGGTTGTGCTCTGTTACATGGCGACATGTTGAAAATCAACCGTTTCAAACAGGTCATTAATAAGTATATTTCATCTTGAATACAAATACTCAACTGCTAATTTAACTAAAAAAGGTAATTCTAATGACAACGCTTGGACAAGACTTTTCAGTACGATTTTTAATTAATCTGGTATTTACTGTTTTTCTGATATATGGCAGTTATTTCAGGAAGTCAAAAAACTATCATATATCAGCTTCTTTTACTTTATTTGGAGTTGGAATATTTGTTATTACCTATATCCTCAGAGGTGCTGAAATGTCAATGGGCTTTGCCTTTGGGTTGTTTGCGGTATTTACCATGCTTCGATATCGTACAGAGCCTATTTCAATTAAAGAAATGACCTATCTCTTCCTGGTAATAGCGCTGGCATTATTGTCTGCAGTCAGTCAGGTTTCAATGTTTGAGTTATCTGTATTAAATGCCATGTTGTGTTGTACAGCGTTACTGGTGGATTCAAAATTACTACAGGAGCGTTATTCAACCAAAATGATAACTTATGAAAAAATTGAACTGATAAAACCCCATCGACGTAAAGAGTTATTAGATGATCTCAGTCAAAGAACCGGTTTAAACATCAGCAAAATACAAATTAATAATATTGATTTTTTACGTGATGTGGCAACCATCATGATCAGTTATCAACAAGACCACAAGCTTGATGATGCCCTATTTCTGGAACAGTTACGATTAAACCAGGCAGTACATGGTGCTGATAATGAGGATAAGTCTGAACTGGTTAGTTCAACATGAGAGCCCTGGCCTTGAGGTCAACATCTGTTTTTATTCTCATTGTTATGATATGTATTTTCTGGTCTCAATCTGTATTTTCTAAAGATAGACAGAAAAAACTAAATAAGTCACCTTTTGAATTGAATGCCACACTGATGGGGGATTGGGACCGATACGATAATATTTTTTCCGATACGGTTATTAATAATAAAACAGATAGTGAGTTAAGAAGGGCCAGAGTTGCTTTAAAATACAAAAAATCCGATTGGAACCTGAAAGTACAGGTAGACTATGATGAGTCAAAAAAGCAATTCGAATTTAAAGATATCTATTTATCCTACCGTTTGGTCGATCATGTCAGTATTACACTGGGGCAGCAAAAGGAACCTTTTGGACTGGAAAAAATAAATAGCTTAAGACGTTCATTATTTATTGAACGAACTATCGCCACTCAGGCGTTAGCTCCCGGCAGAAATGAGGGTATTGCAATCGCTGAAGAGGGTGACAAATGGTTTTGGAAATTGGGTTACTATCGACTTGATGCGAGTAAAAAAAAGCGACACCCCAAAGCGGTCACTGCTAGAGCGGGTTGGCTAGCGTTAAAAAGTAAAAAACTTTTGTGGCATTTTGCTATTTCCTCCAGTTACCGGTATTTGCAGGGTGAAAGATATCGCATAAATGAACGAATCGAAATCCACAGTTCGGACAGTGTAATTGAAGGGAAATCACTTAAGGCTGACAGGGTCGAACTTTCTGGAGCAGAAATGTTATTCCAGCGCAAAGCTTTTTCACTGGTCACTGAGTTTATGGCTTCGAGAGTGAAAAATACTAAAGGTCGTAGTCGAAGGTATAATGGAAATTATTGGCAATTGGGCTATCGAATCACTGGGGAATCTCACCAGTACAAAATGGGAAAATTTGGTGGAATAAAACCCTCATCATCATTGGGTGCATGGGAACTGACTTACCGTGAAAGTGAAATGAAACTGAAAAAAGAACAACAGAGTGTACAGGTTAAAACCTATGGTATTAATTATTATCTCAACGACTCGACTAAAGTTATGTTTAATTTTCTTAATGTAGAAAATAATGATGGGGGTGTATTGACCAAAGGGCGGGCCTATGCGGCCAGGTTTCAGTACAGTTTTTGAGCACTCAGGATTTTGCCTCACAGTGATAGGATCTTCATAGGCCTGACGTAAGATTCCTCAACTAGGCTCGGACATTAAAATACCTGCTTATGAATTAGCTCAAAAATTTGTAAAGCCATAATGCAATAATAACCAACTGCACCAGGTAAAATCCAAAACGAGCGAATACCGCTACCACACTGGTCGAAATTATGTGAGTCAAACTTTGTAAAACTCTGGCTCCCAATAAAGTTAATGCGAGACCATCAGTAATCGCTGTTTGTCCGCTAGCTAATGCAAATAATAAAATACCACCGAACAGTGGAAAATTTTCATAACAGTTAGCGTGAGCCCGGCATAATCTGGCTGAGAATTCAGAGATGTCATCTCCTGTTGTTTTAAAATTATTGGCAGCATGTTTGCCTGAAAGCGTTAACACAGACCGGTAGGTAGTGATAACAATAATCAGTGCCAGCATTAATAGCAGGTAACCCAGAAAGGCTGTGGATGTGGGATTCATAGAAGACCTTGTCATTTTAAATGATTAATATCGTTTTCATGGTAAACTATTTCTTATCTATTTGCACAGATACTCAGAGGCACAATATGCTTTCACGTACTCATGAAACAGAAATGACTGTTTTAGTTACCCCGGATATGAGTAATTTTGGGGGCAATATGCACGGTGGTGAATTGTTGAAGTTGCTTGATAAAGTGGCTTATACCTGTGCTATGCGATATTGCGGTAAGTATGTGGTGACGCTTTCGGTGGACAATGTGCTGTTTAAACACCCAATTCGTATTGGTGAAATGTTAATTTTAAAGGCGGCAGTAAACTACACCGGCAGAACGTCCATGGAAATTGGTATTCGCGTGATTTCTGAAGATTTACAAAATGGAACAGTCTGTCATACTAATTCCAGCCATTTTACTATGGTTGCAGTGGACAAAGAGGGGCATTCCTCACCGGTAGAACCGCTGGTACCTGAAACAGACGTTGAAAAACTCCGTTGGGAACACGCTGTTCAGAGAAAACAACTCCGACAGAAAAATACTAACTAAAGAGTTATCAAACTTATGTTAAGGGTGCCCATTCACCTGGCTTTGCACATTCTTGTACCTGGAGTCGTTGCTAAAATATTCTACAAACCTCACTGGGTTAAGGCGTGGTTAGTGATGCTTGCCACCATGCTGGTGGATCTTGACCATCTCCTGGCTATACCTGTATTTGACCCCAACCGATGCAGTATCGGTTTTCATCCCCTTCATAGTTATTATGCTATTGCTGTCTATATTTTGCTGCTTTTACTAAAACCATCACGACTTATTGCTATTGGCTTATTGATTCACATGTTTTTAGATGGTATTGATTGTTACTGGATGTTAAATTTGGTTTAATAAATTCATTGTAACCTGTTGAATAACATGATTATTTTTAATATTATTGTAAGCGCCATAAATTTGATAGATTTTAACTATGGCATTAGTAAAAAAGTTCAATTGTACAAACGTATCAATAATGTTTAAATTAACTTTCAATTCTATTTAGTGTACTGAAAATCAAAACAAAGAGGGTAATACTATGGAACTCAAAGGAAGTAAAACCGAGCAAAATCTGAAAGATGCTTTTGCTGGTGAATCTCAGGCAAACCGCCGTTATCTGTATTTTGCAGGAAAGGCTGATATCGAAGGTTATAACGATGTTGCGGCTGTTTTTCGTTCAACTGCTGAAGGTGAAACCGGCCACGCGCACGGTCATCTGGAATATCTTGAAGAAGTCGGTGATCCGGCAACGGGCTTACCTATCGGCCCAACTGCAGATAACCTGAAGGCTGCTGTTGCCGGTGAAACACACGAATATACCGATATGTATCCTGGCATGACCAAAGATGCTCGTGATGAAGGTTTCGACGAAATTGCTGACTGGTTTGAAACCCTTGGCAAAGCCGAACGTTCTCACGCCAACAGATTCCAGAAAGCCCTGGATAGTCTGGGTTAATATCTTTAAGGACACTCTTATAAGAAAGCTTAAGAGTGTCCTTATTTCCTTTTTACAGGAAGCAAAATCATGAGTGAAGCTAGAAAAGAAGGTGGCCTGAGCGCCCCTACAAGGCATCCTATTGACTGGAAATCGGCTGATTTCTATGATGAAAAGTCGTTAAATGATGAGTTGTATCGCGTTTTTGATATTTGCCATGGTTGCCGGCGTTGTGTCAGCCTGTGTGACGCCTTCCCAACCCTGTTTGATCTGGTGGATGAATCAGAAACAATGGAAATGGACGGCGTAGATACTAAAGATTACCAGAAAGTTGTTGAACAATGTTTTCTGTGTGATCTCTGTTATATGACTAAATGCCCTTACGTACCACCTCATGAGTGGAATCTGGATTTTCCTCATTTAATGCTACGAGCAAAAGCCGTTGAATTTAAAAAGGGACAGACACCTGTCTACAGAAAGATCCTCACCAGCACTGTAACCGTGGGGAAAATGGCTACCATTCCGGTAGTAGTGAATATGGTCAATGCCGTTAACCACAGTAAACTGGGTAGAAAAGTGGTTGATAGTTTATTGCATGTGGACCAGCAAGCGCATATTCCACCTTATAAAAAATTAAAACCAGCTCATTTTGAGCAAAACAAAAGTGACTCGGCTCATAAAGTGGCTGTTTTTGCTACATGTTATGGCGAATATAATGAGCCGGGTATCGTAGAAGCACTGGAAGATATCCTGGCTCACAATAAGGTGCAGATACAGCGAGTTAAAACACCTGCATGCTGTGGTATGCCCAAACTCGAATTGGGTGATTTAGAAGCCGCCGTTGATTATTGGCAGCAAAATAAATCATCGCTTTTACCTCTTGCAAAATCTGGCTGGAAAATTACCGGCCCGGTACCATCTTGTGTGCTTATGTTTAAACAGGAATTACCGCTTTTATTACCCGATGATGAAGATGTTAAATTAGTCGCTGAGGCTTTTGTTGACCCATTTGAATTTCTATGGACGCTACAAAAAAATAATCAATTAAATACCGAATTTAAAGGGGAGTTTGGTACCATTTTTTATCATCAACCCTGTCATCAGCGAGTGCAGAATTTTGGCAATAGAACACAGGAAATTCTGTCTCTGATACCCCATGAAAAAATAGAACACATTGCCCGATGTTCCGGGCACGATGGTACCTACGGTGTCCGAAAAGAAACCTTTGCCATGGCTAAGAAAATAGCAAGACCGGTGGTCAGAAAAATCAATCAGTCAAAACCTGATAGTATTACCAGTGACTGCCCCATGGCAGCTTCTCATTTAGCCAATATTGCCGATGCCCCTGAAAAAAGTGTACATCCATTGGTTTTATTAAAACAGGCGTATGGCCTTTAAATTTAGAACAGGATTTTACTATGGCATTAACAAGAAATGATCTACTTTCTTTAGAAGAATATTCCGATCAGAGAAATGAATTCCGTAAAAAGGTAATGGCGCATAAAGCCAATCGGCGATTACATATTGGTGAGCATGTGGCGTTATATTTTGAATCAAAATTAACCATGCAATACCAGATCCAGGAAATGCTTCGTATAGAGAAAATTTTTGATGCGGCAGGAATTCAGGAAGAACTGGATGCCTATAATCCCCTGATACCCAATGGAAATGGATGGCGAGCTACCATGATGCTGGAATATGTCGATCCCGAACAAAGAAAACGCTGCCTGGCAGAATTAAAAGGTATAGAAGATACCCTATGGTTTGGGACAGATAAGCAGGGTAAACGCCGATTTACACCAAAGGTAAACCCCGATCTGGAACGTTCAACAGAAGAAAAAACCTCTGCTGTTCATTTTGTTTTCTGGGATTTCACCGAGGAAGAAAAGAAAGAAATACTGGCTGCAAAACAATGGTATTTTGGTATCGACCACCCAAATTATGGCCCGATTTCCGTCCTGGTTGACGGTAGTTTAAAGGTTGAATTAGAGAAAGAAATTGGCTGATTTTTCAGTTAATTTTTTTAGTGAGAATAGCAGCACCAATATTACTCAACTCCAAATTTCAAGTAGTGTCGGGCTAACCGGATGCTTACTTATTCTATTGTTTAATTGGCATCTAAATTAAGCAATGCTGAAGAATTGATGAAACAGCCAATTCTTGAAGTGCTGGTAGCTTTGTTGATGATTACCTCAGGATAATAATAATAGATTCATGCTGTTATTCATTATCAATTAGCCACTTTTTAATTTTATCATCAATGCCGTATGGATAAGGGACGTCATCCTCAACACCTACATATAACAGGCACATATCCTGCCTTTTTTTAAAAATGCCTTGATATTTATTCAACCAAAATTCAAGGTGTTGCTGGAGTGCTTTTGCATTTTTGAAATGGTCGTATATAGCGGGATGATTATATAACTCTTTTAGAATATTCTGGTTATTTACCAGTAAGCCAGTTTCAGTCATCGCCCGTATTTGATCGAATACAAATTTTTCATTATTGTTCATTTTTTTAAAATAGAAAGAGAAAAATTTTTCAAATTGCATGTTTCTTTTTATATGCAATCTTTCAGAAATCATTTTAACGAGTTCATCTCTTCTTTTGGCTTGAGTTTTGAAAGTTAGTAGAGTAGCTTCTTGATATTTTGAAATTCTTTTCAATGAATTGAATAGTTCACTTTTTTTATGTAGTTGAATGGAATAAAATATTAATATCGACAGGGCTATTAAAGTGAAAAGAGAAATAAAATAAAAGTATTTATTTTGAGTTTTAACCGAAATATTGTGTTTTTCTACTGATGAATAATCATCAAGGTGCAAATTGAATTGATAACCTCTACCATGAACTGTTTTTATGACGGACTGGCGAGAACCATCGTCTCCCAAAGCACTCCTTGCTTCTTTAATATGATTGCTTAGAGTAGCATCTGAAACCTCACGATCATTCCAAAGTTTTTTTAGTAGCTCCTCTCGTGTGACTAATCTATCTCGATTCTCGAGCAAATAAATGATTAAGTTGAATACCAGCGGCTTAAGAGCAACGTTTTTTCCGTTTTTGCTTAAACAAAAACTCTCGGTATCAAGTTCATATTCATTAAATCGATATTTCATTTGTTATGATTTTTTCTGGCCTGAGAGGAAATAAAATCTTAATCCTCCATGATTATATCATATTTTGTAGAAAATTTATAGAATGCATAGATAATGATTAGAAAAAGTTTAATTATAGTTTAGATATATTCCTGTGGTGTTGAGTAGACTGACTTCCTGGCAAGCAAGTCTTTTTATGCTTTACATACAGCTAATATCATATTTTTCTCAAGCTTTATTGAAAATATAGATTAAAACTGACTTAATCATCAAAGGGAAGGGGAGTTGTAAAATGAAACTTAATACTAACATACTATTCAAATTATTAGCATCAATTATGAAATTACAATATAGAAAATATTTGCTTGTCACTATTCTTCTATTTAACATAACAGGCTGTTTTCTTTTTGATGATAGTAGTAAGCCTTCTGATCCCATAGAAGAGAAGGTAGCACCAATTGCTCTATTTAGCCTAAGTCAGTCCTCTGGCCTTGTGTCACTGTCAGTAAGCTTCATCGATCAATCAACCTCGGGGACATCTCCCATAACGACATGGGCATGGGACTTTGGTGATGGCGGAACCAGCCAGGATCAGAACCCGCAGCATATTTTTGAAACAGTTGGTACTTATGATGTCAGTCTTACAGTTACTACCAATGATGGACAGGATACTTCAGTGCAAACAAATGCTGTAACGGTCAACTCCCGTGTAACTGAAATCAAATTAATTATCACAGGAACGGATGGGCGAAAATTGGAGGGTGTAGCCGCTTCTTCAGATATATTCACTATTAATAATCAACAATACAATACTGAAAATCAGCTAGTGTTAACAGTATCTGAAAATGAATCTAGTGGTGTTATTCATTTATCTAAGCCTGGTTATGTCGACAGAATTTTGTATATGGAGGGTGTTTTAGGATCTGTTACTGAGCGAGTAACCCTGCTGGAGCGAGGACAACCGATAATCTTTGATGCCAATATCGGTGGCAATTTCACCGCAAGGGATGGAGCTAATTTGCAAATTTTTCCTGGCACATTAATTCATCAGGATGGCACCCTGGTGACTGGAAATGTTGAACTTTATATTAATCCAGTCGATATTAGTGATCGTGTAAAAAAAGAGGCTTTTCCTGGCTCGTTTTTTGGTATTCCGGAGAATTCTCAAGTTGGAGATGCTCCTGAAGATATCGCATCTTATGGTGCTGTTGAGATGAGTCTTTTCCAAAATAGTGAAAAACTACAACTCAGAGAAAATACTAGTACGCTTTTGGAAATTCCAATCTATGTTACCAAACATTTAAATGGGGACGATATTGCCATAAATGATGTAATTCCGCTTTGGGTGCTTAATGAGGGAACTGGGATTTGGGAACAACAAGGCACAGGGAAAGTCATTAACAACAGTGTTTCTCCTACTGGAAAATCATTATTAGTTACAACAGCACATTTTAGTTGGTTTAATACTGATATTCGTGTCGTTGAAGCTGAGGATAAAAATAATGATGCCCCAGCATGTGAATTAATAATGACGGTACTGGGTGCGGAGCATGGCAACTTTTATACTCGAGGGTTAAGAATACAAACAGACGACCAGCCTATTTATGCTGTAAAAGAACAATTTAGATATGTGGGGCAGCAATTAAGTGATTTTATTCCTAGTAAGAATGATTATGAAATATTTATATCTGGTACTCATACCTCTTCAATAGGAGAAGAAATTGCAGTCAGTGATTCGAAAATTGTCAGGTGTGCAGCAAACGATCCTACACTTAATGTGACGTTTGATTTAAAGGAAACACCCTTAAGACTCATTGACTTTTATGCAGAAAATTTTCCGGTTTTAGAACTGGTCAATGGGAGTTATCAAATAAATAAAAATTCTATTCTAGTAATACCGTATTTTGAAGGTGCTGATACTGGCACAATTACCTCTGAACTGTTAGATACTCCAATATTTCTCGCTTCTGATCAATCCCTGGATATAGATTATTTTGCCGAAGATCCAAATCCTTCAACAGTCGGAATTAGCATAGCAAAAAATGAAGTTTCTATTGAAGAGACACTTGCAGTTCAATATGTTAGTGAGCAAGCACCGCAAATTATCTTGGCATATGCTTATCATCAGGGTGATTCTACAGTATTTACATGGAAAGCTATCGGAGCAGATTTCATGGAAATTTTTTCTACGACTAATAGTCAAATTATAAAAATTGATGATAGTGTAGGTCAAGTAATTGTTACTGGGTATCAAGGATATGAGGGAGATATTTCCCTGATATTTAGCAATCAATATGGAGAAAGCACTATGAATGTTAGAGTAGGTCAAAATTGCATTCCAGATTCAGATTTCAATCCATGCCCATAATAAAATAACAGGGTAGGTGTCATCACTAACAATAGGGACACACAATACACAATAGGGATAGGCACTCCCAGACTGATACTGTTAGATTCTGTCAATGGGGAAGTGCTTGTCCCTTTGGGAAAGAGTCCCTTTGTGGTTTTGTCAATGCATGTGGTTTTTTCCGGGCATTTTTATTTTTTCAACCAAAATTCCGCTGCTGAATGTATCGTTATTACTAAATCTGTTGTCGGATGAGTAAAACAAATGTGACTGGCATGAAGTTGTAGTCTGCCTGCGGCCTGTTGTGCTTTTTCATGGGCGTAAAATCGGCAACCGAGAATGGGGTGCCCTATGGACTGCATGTGGAGGCGTAGTTGGTGGGAGCGTCCGGTTATGGGGTATAGTTCAATTAAGCTATCATTGTCACTTTTTTCGATGACTTTATATTTTGTTAGAGAGGGTTTGCCTGTTTCATGGCAGATTTTCTGTCTGGGGCGATTGGGCCAGTCGGTTATCAGGGGTAAATTTATTTCTCCGATCTTTTGTTCGGGTGTCCCCCAGATAATGGCCTGATAGGTTTTTTTAATGCTGCGATTTTGAAACTGTTTTGAAATGTATGATAGTGCTTTTTTATTTCGGGCCAGTATCATAATACCGGAGGTATCCATATCCAGTCGATGGATACAATGTAGTTCTCCAAAATCTCGCTGTAGTCGGCCTAGAAGATTATCCTGATGTTCAGCTAATCGACCGGGAACGCTCAATAAACCAGCTGGTTTATTGACGATGAGGATATCGTCATCATCATGTAATATTTCGATGGCTGTTGTCGGGGGTTGGTAGATGAAGTTGGGCATTAGTGGGCAAATGTGACAAAATACTATAATTGGCAGTATAGCTGAAATCACTAACAGAGAATATCCATGTCCGAACATTTGAACAATCCTTTGTGCCAACTCACCATTAAAAATAAAATTGCTTATGTGGCATTAAACCGGCCACAGAAACTCAACGCACTGAATATGTCGATGTTTTATGCAATCAAAAAAGTGATCAGGCGCATTAAAAAAGATCGCAGTTTGCGCGTGGTGATTCTTCATGCCAACGGCGATGACTTTTGTTCGGGGCTGGATATTAAATCGGTGATGCAACGACCTGTAAATGCTTTCAAACTGTTATGGAAATGGTGGCCGGGAAATGCCAACCTGGCTCAGATTGTCTCCGTGGGCTGGCGACAGTTAAAGGTGCCGGTTGTGGTTTGTGTCCATGGACGCTGCTGGGGTGGTGGACTTCAGATTGCTTTAGGTGCCGATTTTATTTACTGCACGGCGGATGCTTCTTTTTCTATCATGGAATCCCGTTGGGGGTTGATACCGGATATGGGCGGGACAGTCAGTTTGCGTGAAAAGGTCAAATTAGATAATGCCATGGCTTTAGCGATGACGGCAGATGAGTTTTCGGCACAACAGGCATTGGAATTTGGTATTGTTTCAAAAATATGTGGTGACCCTGTAAAAGAGGCCAGTTTTTTTGCTGAGCAACTTAAACAAAAATCACCGGATGCACTGGCCAGTATTAAAAAGCTCTATCACAAAGCCTGGCATAAAAATGATGGCTCTATTCTTGCTGCAGAAACCTGGTTGCAATGGAAAATATTTCTGGGTAATAACCGGAAAATTGCAGTCAAAAAACAATTAGGTAAAACCGATGAAGACTATCGATAAATTTCAGGAAATAAAAAAATATTATGAGCTGGTTTGTTTATATAATTGAAGGTAGTGATACCAACCTGTATACCGGTATCACTACCGATGTTAAACGTCGTTGGCATGAACATTTAAATTTAAAAGCAGGTGCTAAATATTTTAGAGGCCGCAAACCCAAAGTATTGGTATTTGTTGAAGCCTGTGAAAACCGAAGCGAGGCCAGTAAAAGAGAGGCATATATTAAAAAATTACCCAGAGTGGAAAAACTCCGGTTGATCCAGGCCCAGACGAGTATTCCCGAGCTTTAATTTTGTGTGAAATCAGGTTAAAGTAGAGCATAAATATATTCATAGGTAGGTAGTTAAGAAAAATATAAATGTAAAAGGGGTATCATTCCGAAAGCTTACCCCATGACTGTAGCGGGTGCTTTGGGTGCTGTAGTGGAGGAATCTTTCATTGACAACCTTATTAGCAGAGCAAGATCTCTCCACTACGGTCGAGATGACATGCTATTTTTCCTTAAGTACCTATTGATGTAAATATAATAGTTAACCGTTAATAACAAAAAAGAGAAAAAAATGACAGATAAAAAAGATCAGTTAACTGGTGCCGGCTTCCTGCTTCGATTACTCTTTGCTTTGCTGTTGGTGTTGCTTACCTATAATCCCAGTGAGTATTCCTATTATCAGTGGATGGTGGCCAGTTTTACTAATTTTCAGGTGGCGGTGATCCCCGTGGGGGTAATTTTGTTGATTGGCTGGACCATCTATATTCGAGCAACATTACATTCTCTGGGAATGTGGGGTCTGTTGTTGGCTTTTGCGCTGTTTGGTTCATTGCTGTGGATGATCATCGATTGGGGTATTGTCTCGGCCAATAATATTGTTGCTGTGACCTGGATTGTGGAAATTATTATGGCACTGGTACTGGGCACTGGTATGTCCTGGTCCCATGTGCGCCGCAAACTCTCCGGCCAGCAGGATGTGGATGAAACCGATGCATAACCCGGAATAGAGCAACCTCTGAATATGAAAAATTGTGCTATTTTAAGCATGGATAATCTTCAGGCTTTCGAATGTTATGATTGCCTGCTGGATAAGCCCTTGTTGGATAAGGGCTGGAAAACCCATACAGTATCCTGGCGGGATGAAACTGTTGACTGGGAACAGTTTGATGCAGTGATTATTCGTTCACCCTGGGATTATCAGGATGATGCCGACAAATTTGTAGAGGTGCTTGAAAAAATTGATGCCTCAAGTGCTCATCTTGAGAATCCACTGGAACTGATCAAATGGAATATCGACAAAACCTATTTGAAAGAGTTGGAAAATCAGGGTATTGAAATTGTGCCCACTGTTTGGCGAGAGACTTTTCTGCCAGGTGAATTAATCTCATATTTTACTCAGTTTGACACAGAAGAAATTATTATTAAACCCACCATCAGTGCCAATGCCGATAATACCTTCCGCATTCCTTTGCATACAGCAAACACCCTGATTGAAGAATTAAAAAAAGTGTTTAAAGAAAAACCGTTTATGGTTCAACCCTTTATGACATCAATTGTGGATGAAGGCGAATTTTCACTGTTTTATTTTGCCGGTCAATACAGCCATACCATTTTGAAAAAACCGAAGAAAAATGACTTTAGGGTACAGGAAGAGCACGGTGGTATTTTAACAAAAATTGAACCAGAACCGGCGTTATTAGAACAGGCAGATAAGGTGAACAGGCGACTACAACCAGCCCCTTTATATTCCAGACTGGACTTTGTCAGGACTGAGGTTGGATTTGCGGTAATGGAAGTTGAACTCATAGAGCCTTCACTTTATTTTAATATGGATGAAGGTTCAGCTGAAAGATTCGCTGAGGCATTTGCTCATTGGATGCTATGAAATTAAACAGTAATAGCTATTTACAGGCAATTTCATGTATACTATCGCGCTCAATTTCCTCTCCGTCGAAAATCTATGTCAAACCACTCTATGCCTACCGAATTTAATCAATTAGGACTACCCGAAAATTTATTGAAAACACTTACCGAGCTCGGTTATGAAAAACCGTCCCCGATCCAGTCAGCTACTATTCCACTGTTATTAAGTAAAAAAGATATTATCGGCCAGGCTCAAACTGGAACCGGTAAAACCGCTGCCTTTTCTTTGCCTATGTTAGCGGGACTGGATATCAGTAAAAAAGTACCACAGGTTTTGGTTCTGGCTCCAACGCGAGAATTAGCACTACAGGTGGCTGAGGCCATTGAAAGTTATGCCAAACACATTAAAGGTTTCCAGATTCTGCCAATCTATGGTGGACAATCTTTTGTGCCGCAATTAAAAGCCTTAAAAAGAGGCGTTCATGTGGTGGTGGGTACGCCGGGTAGAGTGATGGACCATATGCGTCGGGGCACGTTGAATTTATCGAGCCTGTCGATGTTGGTACTGGATGAGGCCGATGAAATGTTGCGCATGGGGTTTATTGACGATGTGGAATGGGTGATGGAACAAATTCCAACGGAGAGACAGATAGCATTATTCTCAGCCACCATGCCGGCTCCGATTAAGCGGGTTGCAGATAAATTTTTAAATGATCCCGAATTCGTTAAAATTGAAACCAAAACTACCACGGCAGAAACCATTAATCAACGCTTCTGGCCTGTGACCGGAGTGAATAAACTGGATGCGTTAACACGTATTCTGGAAGTGGAAGATTTTGATGCCATGATTATTTTTGTGCGCACCAAAAATGCCACTGAAGAATTAACCGAAAAATTACGGGCGCGTGGATTTACCAGTGCGCCTATTCATGGTGATATCCAGCAACAGCAACGTGAAAAAACCATTAATAATTTAAAAAAAGGTCAGCTTGATATCTTGATAGCGACGGATGTGGCAGCCAGAGGACTGGATGTTGATCGTATTTCTCATGTACTCAATTATGATATTCCCTATGATCCGGAATCCTATGTGCATCGTATTGGTCGTACCGGGCGAGCGGGGCGTAAAGGTGAAGCGATTTTATTTGTAGCGCCAAGAGAAAAGCGCTTGTTATCCATGATTGAAAGAGTCTCGGGCAAAAAAATTGAGCGCATGACGCTACCCACTACCGAAGTGATTAATTCCAAACGCATCGCCAGATTCAAACAACAAATCACTGACACACTTGCTTCGGAAGACTTAACGTTGTTCAAAGAGATTATTGAATCCTATCAGTTTGAACATGATATTGCCGGTGTAGATGTGGCCGCTGCGGTGGCAAAGCTCTGGCAGGGGAATAAGCCCCTGTTAGTTAAAGAAATGGAACAAAGCCATCAACGCAATCAATCCTGGGACGATGCGGACAGTGGTGGGCGCAATGATCGTAGCAGCAGAAAACGTAAACGATCTTCCAGAAGTGGTCGCGATGAATTTAGCCCTGATGCCGAAGCATTACCTAAGTTTCCGGATATAAAAATGGAACGCTTTATTATCTCGGTAGGAAGAAATGAGGGTGTAAAACCATCCAATATAGTTGGCGCAATAGCCAATGAAGCCAATATGGAAAGTAAGTATATTGGCCATATTAAAATTCATGATGAATTTTCTACAGTAGATTTACCTGCAGAAATGCCTAAGGACGTACAAACACATTTAGGTAATGCTCGTATATGCGGCAAAAAAATGAACCTGATCAATGCTGCTGAAGGAGCATCACAATCGTCTTCTCATGCTACGAATTCAGATAAGGGTAAATTTAATAAAAAAACCGGGGATAAAAAACGTCACCGTAAAGGAAAAGCTTCAGATAAAAGTAAATTTAAGAAAAAATCGAATGCTGAAGTAAGTAAAGACAAGCGTTCATAAATCTTTTTCTGGGGAAAAAAATGACAATTTTAGGTACGCCACTAAACCCGACAGCATCGCGTTTAATGTTGTTAGGTTCAGGTGAATTAGGTAAGGAAGTAGCCATTGAAGCTCAGAGACTCGGTGTTGAAGTCATTGCCGTTGATCGCTATGCTAATGCGCCTGCTATGCAATTGGCTCATCGCTGTTACATCATTGATATGCTCGATGGAGAACAATTGAGAAAACTTATTGAAGCAGAAAAACCTGATTATATCGTGCCAGAAATTGAAGCCATTGCCACTGATACTTTACTGGAATTAGAGGCCGAAGGTTTTAATGTGATTCCCACGGCTCGTGCTACCCGTTTAACCATGGATAGAGAAGGTATCCGCAGGCTCGCAGCTGAAACTCTGCAGATACCTACATCAAGCTATCAATTTGCTGAAACATTCATTGAAGTTGAACAGGCGGTTACTGAGGTTGGATTTCCCTGTGTGATAAAACCGGTGATGAGTTCATCCGGTAAAGGGCAGTCGGTTATAAAGACAGAAGAGGATATTGAAAAAGCCTGGAAATACTCTCAATTAGGTGGACGAACGGGTGAAGGCGGCAAGGTCATTATTGAAGGTTTTATTGATTTTGATTACGAAATCACCTTACTTACCGTGCGGCATATCCATGGCACCAGTTTTTGCGCGCCCATCGGTCATTATCAACTCGATGGTGACTACCGGGAATCCTGGCAACCTCAACCGATGCCTCTGAAAGCCATTGAACGGGCTGAATCAATGGCCAGAAAAATAACCGATAATCTTGGCGGAATGGGGCTGTTTGGGGTGGAGTTTTTTATTAAAGATGATGACGTGATTTTTAGCGAAGTTTCGCCCCGACCTCATGATACCGGCTTAGTTACTTTGATCTCACAGAACCTCTCAGAATTTGCTCTACATGTTCGTGCTATCCTGGGTTTGCCCATTCCGGAAATTAAACAATCCGCACCATCGGCTTCAGCGGTTCTTCTTGCGGAAGGAGAAAGTATGAACATTCGTTACGAGAATGTAGAGCAGGCACTGGAAGCAGCGGACACGGATTTACGCTTATTTGGTAAACCTGAAGTAAAAGGCAGGAGGCGAATGGGGGTGGCTCTGGCGCAGGGATGTTCTATTGAACAGGCGCGGGCTAAAGCCCGAGCAGTTGCCGAAACGATTAAGATTAGTTTGAATTGATTTCTCTTATGCGGCGTGCTTAGTTCAGCTCTATCGAAGTAAAAGCCGGATAGTTTTAATACGGTTATCTTTTACCTGAATTACTTCCATCGGATAGTTGTTAATTTTTACACTGGTGCCGGGGTTCGGGATATTTTCCAGATACTCCACAATCAGGCCACTTAATGTTTTAGGTCCATCGGTATCAAAATTTAAATTCAGCGCTTTATTGAGTTCCCTCAGCGTGACACTGCCATCAATAAGGTAATTGTTGGGAGCAACCTGGTGGATGTCCGGGTTGGTGGTTTGTGAAACATCGGTGGTAAATTCCCCAACAATTTCTTCTAAAATATCATCCAGTGTCACCAGCCCGAGAATATCGCCATATTCATCAATAACCAGTCCGATACGATTTTTTTTGGCTTTAAATTTTAACAACTGGGTATTTAGTGGTGTACCTTCTGGTACGTAGATAATCTCGTGGAGTACCTTTTTAAGATCGTTGACGCTGAGGTCTTCACCGCGCATCAGGTTAGATAAATCCCGCGCATGTAACATACCGATAACGTTATCAATTTCACCTTTATACACGGGAATTCGTGTGTGTTGCAGGTGCTTCAGGCTGTTGAGTATTTCTTCCCAGTCATCATCCAGATTAATGCCTACAATTTCGGCTTTTGGGATCATAATATCTTCAACGGCCATATTTTCCAGATCAAGAATGCTGAGCAACATTCTTCGGTGGGAAGCCGGAATTAATGTACCCGCCTCGTGAACTACCGAACGCAGTTCATCGGAATTCAGGTCATCATTGGTTTTGTGATCTTTTTTGATGCCGAAGGGTAACAGTAGTAAACGGGCAATCCAGTTAACCATCACCACCAGCGGGTAAAACAGGCTCATCAATGGTCGCAGGATAACTGAAGCCGGGTAGGCTACCTTCTCAGGAAAAAAAGCGGCTAATGTTTTTGGAGTGACCTCTGCAAAAATGAGAATAACCAGAGTGAGTCCGAAGGTTGCGATGGCTATACCATAGTCAGGCCAATGTCTGACCGCCAGAATGGTGGCAATGGCTGACGCCAGGATATTCACAAAATTATTGCCGATCAGAATAAGGCCAATTAATTTATCGGGGGTCGAAAGTAGTTTTGAAACGCGTTTTGACGCTTTATCACCTGACTTTGCTTTATGCTTGAGCTTATAGCGGTTGATCGCCATCATGCCGGTTTCAGAGCTGGAAAAAAATGCAGATATGATAATCAGCAATACAAGGGATAATAATAAAGTGCTATCTGATATGCTTTCCAAGCAGCGTTACCTTCCCAATATCAAAGTGGTGACCATCCAGGTTCCAAATGATCCCAGAGCCAGCACTGCAAATGCAATTAGTGTCCATTTTGCTGCCTGCTTGCCACGCCAACCAAATTTCCAGTGCCCCAATAACAGCAAACTAAATAACATCCAGGATGCGAGGGAAAGGATGAGTTTGTGCATGGTCTGGGAGGCCATATAATCTTCCAGATAGATAAAACCAACGGCAATTGAAATGCTGAGTACGAAAAAGCCTAACAGTAAGAGTTGAAACAATAACTGTTCCATTGCCATCAGAGGCGGAATTAATGGGTGGGGCGGTGTACGGTGATGCTTCAGGCGATAATCCAGCCGCCAGACCAATATGGCCTGCAATGCAGCCAGAGCAAGAAAACTGTAGGCAAGTAAAGAGGTTAATATATGGATAACAGCAGCTGGATTGCCCACCAGAGAAAACAATCGTTCACTGGGCATCCATTGTGCCAGAACCTGTGCAATTACTCCCACAGCAAGCATGACCATAATCAGCAATTTAACTTGTGAACGTAAATTACTAATAACCAGTAGTCCAAGCATCATCCAGCTAACCGTCGCGGCCAGGTTGGTTAAACTTAAATTTTGCCCCTGTATACTATCAATCATGTAGTGTAAAGCCGCCCCCTGCATCAGCCAGCCGATAACAATTAGTACATTGGCAATGGTATTGGCCTTACTTTCTGGCCGATAACAGGAGCGCCACAGCAATACAATCGCCGGCACATAAAGCGCAATAACAATTAGTGTTAAATAGGAGGTATTCACGTCTTTAGTTGGCCATCTGCCTGAATGAGGTTTTCATATAAACTGATTGTAAGACTCTCATCGGTAACAGGCAAGCAAAGAGCCTGACTTTATTCATGAGAATGTAACAATTAGCTGAAATCTGCCTCAATTTGAATTATTCACTCTGGCGATGATCATGGATATAGATTGCTCATATTAAGGATATCGATATTTGTAAATTCTGGTTCGAGTTTTACAACCCCTTAGTTTAAGCTGGAAGTTTTTATTTTATAGCCAGATTATCAGTTGTTGTTTTGTAGGAATAATTGAAATGATAAATTTAAAGAATCAGCCGGGTGAAAACGCTAAAAGATTTATTTCAGGTGTTTTTCTCACTTTTATCTTCGCCCATTGCAGTCTTTCCATTGCAGCAACGCCATCTCAACAGTTAGAAATGTTTCATTTAACTACCTCTGACGGCAAGGCCTCGATCAATGCTGAGATAGATTACCCTGATTCTTCAGAAAACAAATTGACCACAATTATACTCGTTGGAGGCACACACCTGTTTGATCGTGATTATAAATATGGGAATTCGAAAACAGATAAAGACCTTTTATTTTTGACTTTGAAAAATATATTTACCGAGCAGGGTTATGCAGTTGTACGATTTGATTATCGAGGAGTGAGTTGTAATGTGAGGACTGCGCCATTATGTGAAGATTGCAAAACAGAAAAACAGAAAATGGTTCATTTTGTAAAGGCTTGTATCAATAATACTATTCGTCAGAGTGTGACTGAAACCTCCAAAGCTTCTGATTTAGCTCTTTTGTATAACTATATTACCAGACATAACCGCCTGAACCCGAAGAAAATTATCATATTAGCACATTCAGAAGGGACTCTTCATACAGCCAGATTAATCGAAAGATCAGAGATTGCTCCTAAGGGCATGATTTTTATCGGCTCAATAATCGATAGTCCCAAAAACACTATTGCCTGGCAATGGGTATCCAGATTAACTGATAATTTTTTTAAAATGGTTGAGCATGATTTTCCTGAAAAAATATCGAATGCAGAAATAGATTTTTACTGTGAGAAACAGGGAGTTATTGCCTGTGAAAATCTACGATCGCCACAGGGCTTCTGGACAAAGAAGTCATTGAGTCAGTATTATTTAACTACCATTTATCCTTTTTTCCGTCAACAAACGCTTACCTATAAAGCAGACGCGCCTTTTAAACATGTCTGGGGGCAATATGGTGCAATATTTTCGTCCTACAGTTGGTGGCAACAGTTTTTTACTGACGACAGACGGGTCATTGATCGACTGGATAAATATGCTGGAAGAATCGCTTTTCATCAAGGTGGTATTGATGGTGCTATTCCTCCTGATAGTGTATCCGAACTAAAAAAATATGCAGCTAAACATGACAATCGTCGTTTACATTTTTACCCGGAACTTGGCCATGCGCTTGGTAAACATTCTATGGTAGGTCCTATTGAAAAAGTAGCATTAAAAAATATAATCAATGATGTGAAATGGATATTAGAACAGAACAACTGAATTGAAAGGTGTTTTGCCAGGAAATATCTATATTTCAAGAGAGATAAGCATTATTCTACTCCAAAAAATATTTTCTGGTTTCCAGGTTATTATCAAATTTAATAAAAGAAGGAAATATGTAATGGTTTGCTGTAGTTTTGTCGCGTCCTCAATTGATAAATTGCCTTCATTGAGAAAACCTCAACCTGAAACAATGTATGAAAGTCGTTGGCTCTCACTGAAAAGAGGAACTATTCGTTATGTGAGTTTAGGTAAAAACGATGCCAGTGATACCATTATATTAATGCCTGATCCTCCCAATACTATTGAGCATATGTCGGAACTCATTAATCTATTAAGTAAAAAATTCAAGGTAGTGATTTTTGAAGGACTTGGTTTTGGTTATTCAACAGCAAATATGGACTACGATTTTTCCATTGAACACAACGCTGAAGTCATGGTAGAGCTATTACACAAACTGGAGATAAAACGTGCCATTCTGGCATTGACCTGTGTTGCTGCTCTTGCTGGTTTATGGGTGGCAAATAAATACCCGGAAAGGATTAAAGGTATTGTACTGGGTCAGACTCCTTCATTGGATGAAGCAAAGCGGTGGGCGAAGAGGATTGATTTTAAGGGACTGATTGGAACGCCCTTTTTAGGTCAAATATTGTTGAAATTGTTTAAAGGCCGAATCTCGGATCTCTGGTATGAAAATGCTCTGGCCAGGGGAAAAGATAGACATTTTTTTGTCGATAACGCCAACATTTCTTTCAAAAATGGGGCTCGTTTTTCATTGGCATCAGGTCTGCAGTCATTGTTAGGTTCTGAAACTGATACTGCTGATTTGATTGCCAGACAAAAATCGATAGTACTTTGGGGTAATCTGGATAGAAGTCACCGAAGCACCAATAAATATTTTATTCTGGATTTTTTACCAAATGGAAAAATAGTTGAGCTAGAAAAGTGCGCACATTTTCCTGATGTAGAGGCACCGGAGGCCTTTGCTGAAGCAATTGAAGAGGTTGCATTAGAGGCGATTTAAACAACCCCATCGCTGAAAGGCAATTAGATAATTTGTTTTATCTTCCTTTTCAACAACCTTGGCTATCGGTTACAATAATCGTCTAACCAAAACAGGAAATTTATACCATGTTTGAGAATCTGTCGGATAGATTGTCCCGTGCTCTGAAAACTATTAGCGGCCAGGGGCGTATTACCGAGGACAATATCAAAGAGACCTTGCGTGAGGTCAGGATGGCATTGCTGGAAGCGGATGTTGCCTTGCCTGTGGTAAAAGACTTCATTGAGAAAGTGAAGGTTCATGCACTGGGTGAGGATGTGATGAAATCACTTTCGCCCGGCCAGGCGTTTATTAAAATTGTTAACCAACAGCTTGTTGAGGCAATGGGCGGAGCCAATGATAGTCTTAACCTGAAGGTGCAACCACCAGCTGTAATTTTAATGGCGGGCTTGCAGGGTGCTGGTAAAACCACCAGTGTTGCCAAATTGGCTCGGTATCTGGCAGAGCGTGAAAATAAAAAAGTGCTGGTGGTGAGCGCTGATGTTTACCGCCCGGCGGCCATTAAGCAACTGGAAACCCTGGCAGACGAAGTCAAAGCCGAATTTTTTCCTTCCACGGCAGATGAAAAACCGGTAACAATTGTCAATAAAGCCATCGATTTTGCAAAAAAGCAGTTCTTTGATGTATTAATTGTTGATACAGCAGGGCGTTTAGCCATCGATGAAGCTATGATGGATGAGATTAAACAGCTACACCAGGCAGTTGCGCCTGTAGAAACTCTGTTTGTTGTTGATGCCATGACCGGGCAGGATGCAGCGAATACTGCAAAAGCCTTTAATGAGACCCTGCCTTTAACCGGTGTTATTCTTACCAAGACGGATGGTGATGCGCGGGGCGGTGCAGCCTTATCCATTCGTCAGATTACCGGTAAACCCATTAAGTTTATGGGCGTTGGTGAAAAAGTGGACGCGCTGGAGCCGTTTCACCCTGAACGGGTGGCTTCAAGAATTCTGGGCATGGGCGATGTGTTATCCCTGATAGAGGACGTTGAGCGCAAAGTCGATAAAAAGAAAGCCGCAAGGCTGGCAAAGAAAGTCATGGGTGGAAAGGGCTTTGATCTGGAAGATTTCCGCGAACAGCTGGTACAAATGCGTAATATGGGGGGTATTTCCAGCCTGATGGGAAAAATGCCGGGCATGGGGCAGATACCAAAAAATGTTAACCCGGAGGCGGGTGAAAAGAGTATGAAACAGATGGAAGCGATTATCAATTCAATGACGCCACAGGAAAAAACCTTTCCCAAACTGATCAAAGGCTCAAGAAAACGTCGTATTGCCATGGGATCGGGTACTCAGATCCAGGATGTAAACCGTGTGCTGAAACAGTTTTTACAAATGCAGAAAATGATGAAAAAAATGTCGGGTAAAGGTGGAATGATGAAAATGATGCGTTCCATGAAAGGAGGAATGGGGGGAGGGATGCCACCGGGTATGCCTCCGATGTAGTCGCTAGATGAGCTTAAGTTAACACCAGCTGGCTGAATCTTTGTCACGGTTCAATACTTCCTCTATACCCATAATCATTGAAGATGCAGGTTTCAGAGTTCAAGCAGGATGTCAGAGCAAGGCGCAACTTGAAACTAATACCCAAAGCACTCCCTGCGGTCGCGGGGCAGGCTCTGGTTATTCCCTTAGTGAAAGTTGCAAAGCTTCCGCTCCCAGCTTATTCACAGGGAAGTGATGTATGCCGTTTTTGCAGGAGCAAAAAACGGTCATGCCCTTTACCTACATCCGTGTCATAGGTAGGTACTTAAGAAAAAATAGCCTGTCATCTCGACCGTAGTGGAGAGATCTTGCTCTGCTAATACTGTTGTCACTGAAAGATTCCTCCATTACAGTCGGAATGACACCCCTTTTACAGTTATATTTTTCTTA
>DRNA01000368.1 GCA_011322365.1 Aeromonadales bacterium
CGGCAACTACAGGACCCACATCGGGTATCTGTTGCAAGGTTTGCTCATCAGCTTTAATCAGACTTTCCAGATCAGGGAAATGCAGACTCAGCGCCCTCGCCGTGGCCTCACCAACCTCTCTTATTCCAAGACTATATAAAAATTTAGCAAAAGTGGTCTGTTTACTTTTCTCAATGGCATTGATTAGATTTTCTGCTGATTTTTCACCTATTCGTTCAAGTTTTATCAGCTGTTCTACACTAAGATGATAAATATCAGCGATATCCTTAATCAATTTCTCTTCGACTAACTGCTCCACAATCTTATCACCCATTCCATCAATATCCATTGCTTTGCGTGAAGCGAAATGTTTTATGGTTTCCATACGTTGCGCAGGACAAAATAGTCCACCTGTACAACGTGCTACAGCTTCACCGGGAGCTCGTTCAATATCTGATCCGCATACAGGGCAATGTGTGGGGAAAATGACTGCTTTGGCATAGGGTGGTCGACGATCTTTTATCACTGCAACAATCTGAGGAATGACATCTCCTGCCCGTCGTACGATAACCGTATCACCAATATGAACATCCAGTCGTTCAATTTCATCCTGATTATGTAAGGTAGCATTACTCACAGTAGCGCCACCGACAAAAACCGGCCTTAATCTGGCCACTGGCGTAATCGCACCGGTACGTCCCACCTGAAACTCAACATCCATGAGTTGAGTCATTTCTTCCTGTGCCGGAAACTTATGAGCTATCGCCCAGCGGGGAGCTCGAGCAACAAATCCCAATTTATTCTGTAGGTTGATATCATCAACTTTAAATACCACACCATCAATATCATAACTGAGTTCATTTCTGATCGTTAGCATATGCTGGTAATACTGTTCACACCCTTTTATTCCGCAACAAAGTTCAATTTCAGGGGCAACAGGAAGTCCCCATTTCTGTAGCATCTCAAGTCTTAGCTTATGTCGATTCGGCAGCTTGAAATTTTCGCTCACTTCACCTAATGCATAACAATAAACCATCAACTCTCTTTTTGCGGTAATTCTTGCATCTAATTGCCGTAAAGATCCTGCAGCCGCATTACGCGGATTAACAAAGGGTTTCTGATGATTTTTTATCGCTTCTTTATTTAATTTTTCAAAACTGGATTTTGGCATGAGCACTTCACCTCTGACTTCGAGGCGTTCAGGCCAGCCTGCCCCACGGAGTTTAAGCGGTAAATTCTTTATGGTGCGGACATTATTAGTAACATCCTCACCTACACTACCATCACCACGGGTGGCTCCCTGCGTAAACACACCGTTGATATATAATAAACTGATTGCCAGTCCATCCAGCTTGGGTTCACCGCTAAATTGAATCGGTTTGGAAGTTTCCAGTCTCTGATGCACTCTTTTGCCAAAGTCCTCCAGCTCCTCCAGGCTAAAAACATCATTCAGGGATAACATGGGAATTTTATGAATAACTTTTTTAAATTCACTTAAAGGTGTTCCAGATACCCGTTGGGTTGGAGAATCTTTAGTGATGAGTTGGGGAAATTCCTTTTCCAGTTTAATTAATTCACGCATCAATCGATCATATTCACTATCTGGAACCGAAGGATCATCCAGAACATAATAACGATAGTTATACTCTTCAAGGGTTGATTTTAATTTTGCTATTTTATTCTTTGCAGTATCGATATTCATAATTTAGAAAATTTTATTGATAATTTTTAATCTCGTCTCGATACATTTCGATCCGTTGACGGGTCAATACACTATGACTGCCATCTTCCAACCTTGCACCAAATGTTTTAGCCAGGTGGTTAACAACCTTAAGCATGTTTTCAAAAGCTAATACGGGGTTTTGAGGACCTGGTAGAAGCATAAATACCGTCAGACCTGAAGTAGAAAACTCATGCATTTTTTCCAGTGAAAATTCCCCTGGGTTAAAGGCGTTAGCTAAACTAAACCAACGTTCTCCCTGTCCATCCGCAAAATGATTTCTATGAAAAATTTTCATCTCACCAAATTTAAAACCTAAAGTTAGCAACTCCTGCAACAACAGATCCCCTTCAATGTCTGCATCAATATTAGCCATCACATTGATAGTAATAACAGTTTCCGGCTTATGTATATTTTTCACATTTGACTGATCGTCTTCTATGTTTAAATCAATTTCATCTGAGAATTCGGGTTGCGGGATTATATTAGTTTTTTCGGAGATTTCTCTACTGGAAATATCCGAATAGTTTTCCTCATCATTTAAATTAACGTCATCCAACTTAATATCATCCAGTACTGGTTCGATAATCTCTTCCCTGCTTTGGAAATCATCAGCAATATCGGGTTCTTTTCTCTGCTCCAAATTTCCATCAGAATTTTTGTTATGGTACTGCGTATTTTGTCGGGTTTGAGTTAATTTCTCGGTAATTTCAATATTATTAATTTCATCTTCTGATTCGCTGTTTTCGTTTTCCGACAGGTTTTTTTTACGAGAGGCATCCCAGACAATATAGCCTATTATGAGAATGCCTATCGCTAAAAATATTAACCTCAGTTCAGTTGTCATTTTTTTAAAACTCTAAAACCCCTTTAACTCCCACTAATGCCTGCAGCTTCAGACCTGATAAGCATGTACTCATTACAACTACCTCAAATCATTGTCCTGCCAATGCGGCCGCTTCTTCAATATCCACAGAAACCATTCTGGAAACACCGGGCTCCTGCATGGTAACACCAACCAGGCTATGGGCCATTTCCATCGCCTGCTTATTATGTGAAATATAGATAAACTGAATTTTCTTCGACATTTCTTCAACCAGCCGACAATATCTTCCAACATTTGCATCATCAAGTGGCGCATCAACCTCATCCAGCATACAAAATGGTGCCGGATTAAGGTGGAAAATAGCAAACACCAGCGCAATTGCGGTCATTGCCTTCTCGCCCCCGGAAAGTAAATGAATAGTTGAATTTCGCTTTCCGGGAGGACGGGCCATGATCGTCACCCCGGTATCCAGTAAGTCTTCACCTGTCAGTTCCAGATAAGCATGTCCGCCACCAAAAACCTTTGGAAACAACTCCTGAAGCCCCTTATTAATTTTATCGAATGTTTCCTTAAATTTGGTACGTGTTTCTCGATCAATCTTTCGGATCGCAGATTCTAACGTGTCCAGTGCTTCAACCAGATCTTCATGTTGTGCATCAAGATATACTTTTCTTTCGCTTTGACTATCAAACTCTTCAATTGCCGCCAGATTAATAGCACCCAGTCTCTCAATTCTTACCGCTACTTTGGCTATCTGCTCTCCCCAGGATTCTTCTGTTGCACCTTCGGGCAGGGAAGCAATAACTTCCTTTAAATTCTGGTTGAGTTCGGATAAAACATTCTGCTGATTTTCTCTTTGAATAGTTTGTGCCTGACAGTTTAATTTTTCTGTTTCCAGTTTACGTCTGATAGCATCATAACTCTGTTCATAATTTAACCGCTGTTTTTCGAGCTCCCTTAATTGTTGTTCACTTTGGTCCAGTTTCTCACGCGCAGTTTTCAATTCATCTTCCACCAATAAATGTTTTTCCAGCGCCTCTTCCAATGCCAGTTTTTTCTCTTCGATGGGTGCTTCATTTTCTTCCATCTGTTCAATAAGGTGCGTTAATCTTTCTGTTAATTCTTTCACCTGTTCTGACGCTCTTCCCTGACTGTTTTGGGTTGAATTCAATTCAGTTCGAATGGATTCTGTCCGTAAAGCCAACTTATGCACCAAATCTTTATCTTCTCTGGCCTTATCACGTACGTGAATAAGATTTTCTCGTCTTTCTTCTCTAATCTGCAGTAATTCTTTTCTTGTTAACTCATCTTTTGCCATTAATTCAACAGCAGCTTCCAGAGCTATTCTTGTTTCTGATAGTCTTTCTTCATCCTGTTGTTTCTGTAGGGCTAAATCATTAATTTCAATCTCAAGTCTTTCAATACGTTGTTGCATGTGCAAAGTATTTGAACGTTGACTTTGCAGTTTGTTATCTAACTGTGCATGTTGCTGATTAAGTTGTAATAATTGTGACTGTGCCGTTTGCCACTGTTGTTCAATAGTAATAAGATTTTCTCTCACTGTTTGAAGCCTGTGTTGCAACTCATCAACTCTTTCACGCTGCTGTTCAATATTCTCTGTTACCTGCTCCAATTCTTTTTCTCTGGCAATTATTCCTGAATTAGTATCCTCATCTTTACTAATTCTTAACCAGTTTGGTCCCATCCAGATCCCATCTGGAGTAACAACCGATTGAAAATCTTTTAATTGCACCCGTATGCTCAAAGCCTCTTCCAGGGTTTCAGCTATAAAAACATTTTCCAGCGCAAATTTATAAGCAGGTTTAGCATCCACTTTGCTCAATAAAGCTGTAAAGTTATTCGATAGAGATTGATTTAAAACCTCAATGGTACTATCAATCAAAGTGATAGAACCACTGTTAAAATCAGACAAAATTCTGCCAGGATCAGATAGATCATCAACGATTACCGCCTGTAAATAATCGCCGAGTACTGTTTCAACTGCTTTTTCCCAACCCGATTCCACCTGTATCTTTTCAGCTAATCTTTTGGCATGAGAAAGACCATTATGTTCAAGCCAGCTACTTACATGTTCAGAACTTTTTCCCAAAGCAGCCTGTTGTAGAGCTTCAAGCGAGACTTTTCTTCCTTCCAGTTGCTGTAAAACTTTGCTCTGTTCATCAAGCTGAGACTGGATCTGATTACGTTCATCACGCTGCTCAGTTAATTCATTCTGTTTCGATTCAACTGTCTCAGCTGTTTCTTCAATGCGCTCTTTTGCTAACTCAAGGGATTCTAGCAACTGCACCGTATCATCATCTTCCCGAGTTTCCATTAATTTATTTTTTTCAATAATTAATGTCTCTCGTTTTTGTTGTTGACGCTGCAAAGAAGAATCAAAATGCTGCATACGAGTTTTTAAAATTTCGCTTTGTTGACTATTTGAAGAAGCCAGCTGGTTAAATGTATCCCATTCCTGCTGCCATTGATTCATCAAGCCATCGGCCTCACCTAATTTAACTGAGGACTGTTCGGCAGTTTCTTTTATCTGATTCACTTCGGGTTCGAGTTCGTGCAATTCTTTTTGTAGTTGATGAACCTTTTCTGCATCAATTAATTGGTGTTCTTCCACATTTTTTAATGATATTTTTGAATGTTCCAGATCCTGAGATAATTCAATTTTACGATCAGCTCGATATTTCAAATCCTGTTCAAGTCGTGAAATACTGGCACCAACCCCATAATAACGACCCTGTACTTCATTGAATTTGTCGTTCATTTCAATTTGTAATTCACGCTGCTTTTCGATGGCAGTATCTGTACCCTGCTGTTCTGATGCCTTAGCCTCGAGTTCAACAGTTAAATCTCTAATATGAGCTTCGAGCGCCTCAACCGAATGATTTAATTGCTGCCAACGAATAGCCGCCAGTTGTGCTTTTAAAGTTCGCTCATCGGCTTTATATTGTTTATATTTTTCTGCCGCCTGAGCCTGTCGCTGTAGGTGAGACAATTGCTTTCCCAGCTCTTCCCGCAGATCGGATAGTCGTTCCAGATTTTCGCGTGTATGCCGGATACGATTTTCTGTTTCTCGTCTTCTTTCCTTATATTTGGAAATACCCGCAGCTTCTTCAATAAATACACGGAGTTCATGTGGCTTGGACTCAATTAACCGGGAAATCATTCCCTGTTCAATTATGGCGTAGCTTCTTGGTCCGAGACCCGTTCCCAGAAAAATATCAGTAATATCTTTTCGCCGACAACGGGTACCATTGAGATAATAGGTTGACTGGGAGTCGCGGGTAACAATTCTACGAATGGACAGTTCATTGTAACTGGCATACTCACCGAGTAATTTCCCTTCAGTATTATCAAATACCAGCTCAACACTGGCCTGGCCTACCGGTTTTCGAGCGGATGAACCATTAAAAATGACGTCCGTCATGGCATCGCCACGTAAGTTTTTGGCCGAACTTTCACCCATAACCCAACGCACAGCATCAATGATATTTGATTTGCCACAACCATTGGGGCCAACAATAGCAGACAGGTTTTCTGGATAGGGAACAGTGGTTGGATCGACGAAGGATTTAAATCCAGCTAATTTTATTTGTTTAAGACGCATAGTGATATATTTAATACGAGACAACCAGCTTCAGGTCCTGTTCAACCTGCCAGGCTAACTGCTCAATGATTCCATAGTTTATATATTATTGATTTAACTCATTTTTATTCTAGCAGCCGAAAAATTTATGATTTCATCATTTAACCTGCCAATTGCGCTTATTGTAAGGCATTTGGACATATAAACACACCAAACAATGACAGCTTTTGATGAATATTTTACAAAACTTCACTCTGATAAACCATATCTGACGATCAATGCTGTTGAATCGCCATATAAATGTGACCTACCTCACAAAATAGTTAAAGGTTTTCAAACTCAACACCCTTAAACTGCTACAGTTAGTGGATAGATCTATTTTGTAAAACAGGCGGTATTATGAGATCAAGTCAGCACACTGTATCTACTCCATTCCCATTGCAACTATTGCTGAAAAGTATACGCTTTCTGAGTTTGCCGGCCATAGTCTACTTTTCCATGAGCTTATCCGCTTTTGCTGAAGATGTGCCCAATGAAGTTCAGGCTATCTTTAATGCCAGTTGTAATAATGGTTGCCATACTACAGGGCAGGAAAATGGCGGCTTAAATCTGGTTGATGCCACCACTTCCTACGCAGAATTGTTTGAAATTACCGCCACCTGTAACGCTGCCATGAAGCGCGTCGTCGACAGAGATGCGGTGAATTCTGTTTTATATGCCAAAGTCATTGGCGCACCCAATGGGTGTGGTGGCGTTATGCCCCCCAGCGGCAATCTCATCAGTGCCGCTGACCAACTGGTCATCAAAGACTGGATTGACAATCTTCACCCCAGTGGGCAGATTAATTTTACCGCCGCTTCTCAAGCACCTATAGTCGGTGAGACGGGTGCAACCGTAACTCTTAATGTCAGCAGAGGCCCTGGAACACAGGGAGACGTCACTGTAGATTTTGCCACAGCCGATGGTACTGCTACGGCAGCAG
>DRNA01000369.1 GCA_011322365.1 Aeromonadales bacterium
CCAGCTCGTCAATATAACGGGAGATTTCAAGTAAGGGACGTGAAAGAAAAAAACTGATTAGAAAATAAAATAAAATGGCAAAACCAATTAAAATAATCGAATTTCGGGTAATGGCCTGTTTTAGAAACTGGGTAAAGGTCTGGATGTCATTATTGTTTTTAACCTGATAACTTAAATACTGTATGAAGTCATTTACCGGGATATAGTCTTTATTCCTGACAGTGGTTTTCAGTGAGTCTGAATCAATAAAATTGAACTGTTTAAATTTTAATAATGAGCTGAATACTTTACTTTTGGTTGTTACATAGCCGCGTATCTTTTTTGTGTTATCACGATCAAGAATTGGGGTGGTCAGTATAAGATAAGCAATATTATTTTCAATTTTAAAGTATGGGGTTAACTGATTAGTGGCAATGGTTTCAGGCAGGGTAGTGGTTCTGAGCTTAACCAGAATATGTCCCTGATTATCGTATAAAGCGGCTTCCTGGTAATAATCAGGTAATATTCTTGAACTGTATAAACGATGGGTATACCAGAAAGAATAAAAACTGGAATTATCCAGCTGCTGATGGACCTCATCCCAGTTGCTAAACTTATTATTAATTTCCTGGTGCTGCATAATAAGATGTTTATATGCATCGATTAGTTCATGGCGTCCTTTTTCCTGGTAGGCATGGATAAGCTTCTGGTTAATATTGTTAATGTCATTATAAGCATAAAAACTGCTGCCAATAAAAACAATAATATACAAAAGGATAAAGCCCAGTGCATAATGTTTTATTGATAATTGATTTATCATATTGGTTAATTTTTATGGGTGATCGGCAAGAATGTTTTCTACTGTATCAAGTAAATCAAACTCATATTCAGCATCAAAAAAATGATTGGCACCCTTAATAATAATAATGGTGGTATTGGTCGATGCCAGGCTCTTATTCCAGTTTTTGTCCACGCGGGTATCTTCACTGCCCAGGATCAGTGTTTTTTTAATGGGGGTCTGTTTAAGGTACTGGTACAGATTATCTTTGGAAAGATTGTAATAAGAAATAAAATTGTTAGCTGTTGTTATATACTCCTTACAGTAAGATAAAGCAAATTTTTTCAGATCATTTTTATCCGGTGTTTTCTGGGCCAGTTGGATATCTTTATGGGTGGCATATGAATTAGGTGTGTCTCTAAAATTGGGCATGGAAAGAAAAATCATCTGGTTTACAGGGGCATAAGGATAATGATGAATATAGGCGATAAGCTGTGAAGAACCCGCACTATGGCCAATGATTGTGACTTTTTTTCCTGTCTTTGCAGTTAACCACTTTACCCACTGATTGATATCTTTAAGATCACCCAGAAGAGAATGGGTATGAATGGCTTCACAGGATAAACTTGTTTTTCGTTTGTTAATCCCCAGGGATAAGGTTGGTGTCAGTACGGTATAACCGGATTCATGCAGTGATTCTGCCAGTTGTTTAACTGTCTGGAAGTTATGTGTCAGCATAAAACCATGCAGGATCATAACGACCCGTTTATTGTTTTCACCGGGATAAAATTCACCATAGGCGGCTATTTTATCTGTGAGCTGCAGGGTTATAATCTGAGAGTTATTGGTATTTTTCTGAGCTAAAACAGGAAGATACAGAAACAGGCCGGTTAAAAAGATTAAGCTATAGAGAATTTTAACGATACCGTTCTTTTTAAACAAAATACTCAACATAGAAGACGTCCATTATTGTCACGGGAATTGAGTCTGAAATTAGAATTATAAATTGAGTATAGTGTATAAATCTAAATAGTGTATTGTTTGGCTGAATTAGTTTGCCGGGGGTGGCAGTTTTTAAAACTGAATAAATTCTGTTAAACCAGATCCAGGTATTTTTGCGGATCAACATTCCACTGCTGGTCAGATTCAGAACTGGTGATTTTATATTTATCCTGTCCGGCTAAATCAATCAGCTTAGGTTCAATGGTTTCACGGGTGCGGGTGTTAAG
>DRNA01000370.1 GCA_011322365.1 Aeromonadales bacterium
TCTGATTGTTGATGCCACTGAGCCTGTGTTTGGGAGAAGATACTACGAAGACTATCACTGCCTAGCTTTTGTCTTGCTTGAGTGACTGCACTGGAGGCCACATAGGGCGTACCATTAGGAAGCATAATATCTAATTGATTAACAACCAAGCTGATCGCGAAACAGCTTTACTACTCTGTTTTGCGTTGCGCGCTCTTTCTGACCGATATTATTAATAAGCTTATTCCATTACTTTTCTATATAGAGTGGTTTTTAAGTAATCATCCGTCAATTCAAACTCTGGCTCTGTTTGATTAATCGACTTCATTAATGGAACAATCTTTGTCCTTACCCCCATACCTCGCGCATCAACATATCTATAATCTCTAAGAACTTCTACTATCAACGGATTGCGAGGAGAGCGCTGTCCTGCAAGCATTTTTTCAATGGTCATTGAGTTTTGTAAAGCTCCGGGACTTATTACCTCCAAACGATTTGTATAAACACATATTTCAATATCAACAGACCGTGTCCAGTCACGATGAACCAGTACAGTCAGAGGGAACATCCTTTCAACTGGTAGAATAGCAATAAAACCATTTAAGGAATCATCCACACCAACCCCTTTTTTTATGGCTGTACAAATGGAATCGATACAGTCGTCATGACAAAAGATTTCAATCCGTCCATGAGTTTCCATCCAGTCTGAGGAATAAAAATTCATATGCTCGCCATAACCTTTAACTTTTGAGATGGTAATGCCTGGCGCATTGATTAATTTAAGTTCCTCTTCAATGTTGGGAAGCATCAGTAAAGGAACAAAAGCATTAATTTTATAACATTTCATTTTTAGTAAACTCCTATCGGGGTAATGTCAATTAAGTTTTGCCTTTTTAAGCCGCAAGGCATTTACAATTACAGATACAGAACTAAAACTCATGGCCGTAGCTGCTATTATGGGGGATAGTAATATTCCAAAAAATGGATATAAAACCCCCGCTGCAACAGGAACCCCTAATGAATTATAAATAAAAGCAAAAAATAGATTTTGACGAATATTTTTCATGGTAGACCTGCTAAGAGAGATTGCTTTAACAATACCTCTTAGATCGCCCTTAACCAGAGTGACTCCAGCACTTTCCATTGCCACATCCGTTCCTGTACCCATAGCAATTCCTACATGAGCCTGGGCTAATGCTGGAGCGTCATTAATACCATCACCAGCCATAGCAACCGTTTTTTTATCATCCTGTAAAGATTTAACTATTTCAGCTTTTTGATCGGGCATGATATCTGCTTCAACACGATCAATTTTGAGTTGATTTGCGACTGCCTGGGCTGTTGTAGAATTATCACCCGTTAACATGACTACATTAAGCCGCAGTTTGTGCAGCTGATGGATAGCATCTACAGTGGAGTCTTTTATAGGATCTGCAACACCGATTAGTGCAGCAGGTTCCGAATCTACCGCTAAAAGCATCACCGTTTGCCCTAGCTCTCTCAAAGAATCTGCCTGTTCAAAAAAAGCATTTGATCCAGTCTTGTTAGATGTAACGGGAGCATTAACTTTTAACATTAATTTTGTGTTACCAAAAGCTAAAACTTTATCATCCAGATGTGCCATAACACCCATACCTGTGACAGATGTAAAATTTTTCACTTCAACAGCTTTAATTGATTTGTCTTTAGCTCCCTGGATAATTGCTTCTGCTAATGGGTGTTCACTATGTTTTTCTATACCTGCAACCCAGGACAGGATTTCCTTTTCATCAAATCCATCATTTACCTTAATACTCACCAGCCTGGGCTTTCCATCTGTTAATGTTCCTGTTTTATCTACAACCAGCGTGTCGACTTTCTCAAGGATTTCCAGAGATTCTGCGTTTTTAATTAATACCCCTTCCAGAGCGCCCCTCCCTGTTCCTACCATAATGGAAATTGGAGTAGCCAATCCCAGTGCGCAGGGGCAGGCTATGATCAAAACAGCAACAAAATTAATTATTGCAAATGCTAATGCGGGCTCTGGACCCCATAAATACCATGCTACGAATGAAATAGCAGCGATACCAACGACTACAGGCACAAAATATCCAGCTACAGTATCAGCCATCTTTTGTATGGGAGCTCGGGATCGTTGTGCTTCAGATACCATTTTTACAATTTGTGCTAATAAAGTATCTGCACCAATTTTCTCTGCACGCATAATAAGGCTACCGGTGCCATTTACTGTTGCTCCAATAAGTTTTTCTGATACATGCTTTTTAACAGGTAGTGGTTCTCCGGTTACCATAGATTCATCAACAGTGCTTTTCCCGTCAACAACTATACCGTCAACAGGAATTTTTTCTCCAGGGCGAATTCTTAGCTTATCACCTGGTTTTACTTTTTCTAATGGTATGTCCTCTTCATTGCCATTATCCAAAACTATGCGTGCTGTTTTAGGAGCCAGTCCCAGTAATAATTTTATTGCTGCGTTGGTTTTCGAGCGTGCTCTCAACTCAAGAACCTGACCTAATAAGACTAATGCAGTGATAACTGCTGCTGCTTCAAAATAAACATGAACGACTCCATCAGCGGTTCGCATGGCAGCGGGAAATATTTCTGGTGCTATCAATGCTATAACACTATAGATATAGGCAACTGAAACTCCGAGGCCGATCAAAGTAAACATGTTAAGATTCATTGTTTTTATTGACTGCACAGCACGAACGTAGAAAGGCCATCCTCCCCAGACTATTGCGGGTGTAGCCAGAATGAACTCGATCCATTGGACCCAGTGCATTTTTAATCCAGATGGTAACCACTGTGGAACTATATCAGCAACCATCGCTAGCAAAAAGACAGGAATAGCTAAAATAGAGCTCCAGACAAATCTTCTATTCATATCTTCAAGTTCAGGATTTTTTTCCTCGATCTGTACTGTAGTCGCTTCAAGTGCCATGCCACAAATAGGACAGTTCCCCGGTTCATCCTGTAGTATTTCAGGATGCATAGGGCATGTGTATTGCGTTTGATTTAACATGGCCGGCATATCTTTTAATTCAAGGGACATACCACATAAAGGACAGTTTCCTGGTCCTTTATGTTTTATTTCTGCATGCATGGGACAAGTGTAAATAGCATCTTCATCATTATTTCTGGCTTTTGCATCTGTGTTCTTGCTTTCATGAGAACACTTTTTATTTCTCATGTATTCGGAGGGATTGGCATCAAATTTAATTTTACAATTGTTGCTGCAAAAGTAATATATAGTATCGTTCTGGATACTGTTATATTTACTTTTATCAGTGACTGTCATACCGCAAACGGGATCTTTCATTTCACTAACCTCCTGGGTTATGGAAATCTATTGTCGAGTGGTTCTATGAAAATGATTCAATTAGATAACAGATCATTTCTTTTGTTGGTTCTTTGTCTGGTAAATTGCGCCACTGTTTAATGGCATTCTTCATATTACGCCTTAAATTTCGTGCATGCTTAAATTGAATTTCTGTTTCTTCTAAACGTTGTTCAATCAGGTTTCGCACCAGTGGACAGGCAGAGCTTCCATGATCAGCATGAGCAAGAATTTTTTCAATATCTTTGACTGAAAAACCTAATTGTCTTGCACTGAGTATAAAACGTAAACGGTTTAATTCCTTCCTGCCATATTGTTTATAGCCGTTGTCCTCGCTTTTAACTGGTTTAAGTAAACCTTCCCGTGTATAAAACCTCACAGTATCAGAAGTTACAGATAAAATTTTAGCTAGTTCACTTACTTTCATCTTAGATTTACCTCCCGGTTCATCTTTGATTTTGTCATCATACACCTGTGTGTAAGTCACAGGTCAAGCAATCAGTTATCAACGTATAAAAAAAAGTTCAAACTGTTGCCTGACAAAATAAAATGATATAAATAAAGAATGATTAATGTTTATGCTTGCTTTTTTCAGGCCGAAAGTCTCTGGACGATGAATGGCTATGAATAACCTTCCAGTCATTTTTTACTTTTCGGAATAAAAAGGTCTGGTAACCACTCTTATCAAAAACTCGATCGCTGTTTTTTACTTTGCCCTTTACCCTTGTATTAGCTATAACCCAGGCAAAATCTCCTTCAAAATTTATCTCAACATCTGAAAAATCAAGCTTGAGATAATCTAATGAATCTTTTTCAGGCTCTACGTGATGGGAAACAAGATTATCCAGGCCATTGTTCTGCCCTCCTGATTCAATATAACGAGCACCCTTGAAATTTAAAAAGTATTCTCTGAAGGGAGTCCCATCACCATTTTCCCAACCATATTTGATGGCTGCAATTATTTTGCTGATTTGTTTTACGTCTAATTGAGCGTGCTGTGTTAGTTTAAAGTCCTTTTCTTTTGTTATTTCACCATTATAAATCTCTGCACCCTTTTCAGTAATTTTAACCGATGTAATAGGTGACTGTGTTAATGCAACATCAGATGCCAGGGAGTTTTCATCAGCAAATAACAATGAAGAACTTGAGAGTAAGGCATAAGAGCAGATAGCTACTAAAATAAATTGATTTTTCATTTTGAATCCTTAAAGTATGTGATTAAAATTCCAGGCGTGTGCCGGAGCGCACGCTTAGAAACCTATTTTAATTTGTGTCTTCTCCATAAAAAGAACACTACAGGTACTATAAGCAAAGTCAGAATAACTGAACTTAGCATTCCGCCAACCATAGGTGCTGCGATTCTGCTCATTACTTCAGAACCAGTACCAGTACCTAGCAGAATGGGTAACAATCCGGCAATGATCGCCGCGGCTGTCATCATCACGGGTCTGACTCGCATTCCTGCACCCTGTAAAACAGCTCTGGCTAAAATTTCTCTGGTTGGTTTTATCCCATCGCTATCACAATCCTTTAACATGGCTTGATATGATTGATTAAGGTATACCAACATGATTACGCCAATTTCTACCGAAACACCGGCAAGTGCTATGAAGCCAACACCCACTGCAACCGAGAAATTAAATCCCTGTAAATACATCAACCAGATACTACCCACCATGGCCAACGGAAGTGTCCCCATAATGATGGCGACCTCAATAAAATTCCGAAAATTGATAAATAATAAAATGATGATGATAAATAAAGTGAGTGGAACAACATAGGTTAGTTTTGCCTTTGCTCTGACCATATATTCATATTGTCCTGACCAGCTGATTGAATAACCTGCCGGTAATTTTAGCTTCTCATCTACAATTTTCTGAGCATTAACTACATAAGTTCCAACATCAACACCTTCAATGTCGATAAATGACCAGCCATTTAAACGCGCATTTTCACTTTTAATTCCAGGTGGACCATCTTCAACAAAAATATTAGCCACATCTGCCAGTGCAATACGTTGTCCAGAAGGTGTAATGACTGGTAACTCTCTTAATTGTTCGGGAGAATTTCTGTAGTCCTGTGGGTATCTGATGTTAACAGGGTACCTTTCCAGACCTTCAACGGTCTGGGTCACATTCATGCCACCTATCGCTGTAGCCACTACCTGTTGAACATCGGCAATATTTAAGCCATATCGAGCTGCTTTTTCACGCTGAATATCGACCTTAATATAGCGACCTCCGGCCACTCTTTCGGAATAAACTGAAGCTGTTCCAGATACGTCTTTGAGGATTTCTTCGATCTGTTTTCCAATACCCTGAATAACGGTTAATTGAGGTCCGGAAATTTTTATACCTACAGGCGTTTTAATACCCGTTGCCAACATATCGATACGGGTTTTTATCGGCATCACCCAGGCATTAGTAACACCCGGTAATTTCACCAGTGAATCGAGTTCTTTTTTTAATCCTTCGGTTGTTAAACCTTCACGCCATTCACTTTTAGGTTTTAGTTGAATAAAGGTTTCGATCATGGTTAAAGGAGCAGGATCAGTTGCAGTTTCTGCTCGCCCAACTTTTCCGAAAACTGTCTTAACTTCAGGTACAGTTTTAATCAATTTGTCAGTTTGCTGTAATAGCTGGCGTGCCTGACCAATTGAAATGCCTGGATAGGTGGTAGGCATGTACATTAAATCACCTTCGTCCAACGGTGGAATGAATTCACTACCAATTTTGTCAACAGGCAAAAAGCCAATATACAAAATAATGGCAGCAATACCTAAAGTAATTTTGGGATAACTCAGCACTTTTTTAAGAACAGGCATATAGCCAGCAATTAAAACTCGATTGATGGGGTTTTTATGTTCAGGTAAAATTTTACCTCGAATAAAATAGCCCATCAATACAGGAACCAGAGTGATAGCTAAAAAAGCTGAAGCAGCCATAGCATATGTTTTAGTGAAAGCCAGTGGCGCAAACATTCGTCCTTCCTGTGCTTCCAGAGTAAAGACTGGAACAAAACTGACAGTAATAATTAAAAGACTAAAAAATAAAGCAGGCCCTACTTCACCTGCTGATTCTGCAACTATCTGCCAACGATTTTCTTTTGTTAAAGGCGTACGTTCCATATGTTTGTGCATATTTTCGATCATTACGATGGCGCCATCAATCATAGCTCCAATCGCAATAGCAATACCACCAAGAGACATAATATTGGCATTCAGCCCTTGAAAATGCATGATAATAAATGCAGTTAAAATTCCCACTGGCAAACTGAATATTGCAACCAGAGAGGAACGTATATGGAAAAGAAAAACGACACAAACCAGAGCAACTACTAAAAACTCTTCGAGCAGTTTATGCCATAAATTCTCAACGGCCCGTTCGATTAAAGCACTTCTGTCATAGACCGGTACTATTTCGACTCCTTCAGGTAATCCTTTTTTTAATTGCTCAAGTTTTTCTTTAGTAGCATCAATCACTTTTTGAGCATTTTCACCAAAACGCATTACCACTATGCCACCAACGGTTTCACCTTCACCATTTAATTCAGCAATACCTCGTCGCATTTGAGGCCCGGTCCCAATATCCGCAACATCTTTTAATAATAAGGGAGTTCCATTTTTGTTTACACCCAGAGGAATATTTTTCAGATCTTTTTCACTTTTAATATAACCGGTAGCTCGTACCATATATTCTGCTTCAGACATTTCTACAACGGAGGCACCAATTTCCTGATTTCCTCGTTTGATGGCATTTTGGATATGGGATAACGGTATACCAAAAGCTCTTAATTTATCAGGATCAACTCGTATCTGATATTGTTTAACCATACCACCAATGGCAGATATTTCAGAAACACCGGGCACGGTCTGTAATTCATACTTTAAAAACCAGTCCTGTATACTTCTTAATTGACTAATATCATGTTTTCCAGTTCTATCTACCAGAGAATAGATATACACCCAGCCGACACCTGTGGCATCTGGGCCTAACTGAGGTCTGGCGTTTGCGGGTAATGATGGAGCAACCTGACTTAGATATTCCAAAACCCTGCTTCTGGCCCAATATAGATCGGTTTTTTCATCAAATATAATATAAACATAGGAGTCGCCAAAAAATGAATACCCTCTTACCGTCACCGCTCCTGGTACTGATAGCATGGCGGTTGTTAAAGGATAAGTCACCTGGTCTTCAACAACCTGTGGTGCCTGACCGGGATAAGTTGTTTTTATGATGACCTGTACATCTGATAGATCGGGTAGTGCATCAACGGGTGTATTTTTCAGTGAATAAAGCCCAACGCCCAGTAGCATAAATGTGGCCAGTAATACAAAAAATCGATTACCTACAGACCAGTTAATAATTGATCTAATCATGTCTACAGCTCCTATTTGTTATCACGGTTATTACTTTCAGGTTCATCTGAAAGTGGGGTGATTTCGGTAATGATGAACTGGCCATCTTTCATATGAAATGTAAAATCAACCTTTTCACCATTGCTGAGTCCCTCCATGACCACATCTTTACTCACGATAAAATCAACCGTAGCAGCAGGTCGCCCCCATTTTTTTATCGGTTCGCGACTAATATTTACCATGCGATGTTCCTGCATAATATTGTTAATAATGCCGCTAACAGTGGCTGATTCCACAGTTGAACTGGTATTATCCGATGATGGTTCATCATCTAAAGGGTGGTTCATACGCATAAAATCTGAGGATTTACTAGACTCTGAATCTAACAGAAATTGAGCCGATGTTACGACTTTTTCACCCGCATCCAGACCCGCTAAAATTTCTGCAGAATCATCATCATAATGGCCCACTTTCACTTCTATCGATTTGAAGTGACCTTTACCCAGAGCCAGCACAACGCGTTCTTTACTCCCTGTTCTTATCACAGCTTCTTTGGGTACAAGAATAGATTTTTTAGTATCTACAGGATAAATAATTACCTGAGCGAACATATTCGGTTTCAACTGCTCGTCTTTATTTGCGAATCTTAAGCGTACTTTTAATGTCCGCGTCCTGGGATTTAAACTGGGATAAATATAATCAACACGCCCTTTCCATTGTTTGCCTGGCGCATAATCAAGCGTCATAGAAACGGGCAACCCTTTTTTCACCAATGAAGATTGACTCTCAAAAACTTCGGCTTCAACCCATACAGGATCAAGTTTCCCAACTGACATCAAAGTTTTTCCTGGTTTTACAAAAAAACCTTCTCTGATGTTAAGATTATCAATTACGCCACTTTCAGGAGCATAAAAAGTAACATTTTGTTTAACTTTTCTAAACTTTTTAAGTTGGTTAATCGCCTTTATCGGAAGTTGTAATGCTTTCAATCTGTCTTCAGCGGCACGCTTAAGTCTTTGGTTATTTCTTTCAAGAGCCAGCAGGTATTCTTCCTGGGCATTTACCAATTCAGGGGAATAAATATCATAAAGGGGCTCCCCTTTAACAACAGGATCCCCCTCTGCTTTGACATAGAGTTTTTCAATCCACCCCTGAACTCTTGGGTGAACATGAACTAACTCATCTTCATCATATTTAACATAACCAACAGTAGAAATTTTATTTTGTAATGTTCCATAACGAGCCCTGGATACCCGTACTCCTAGATTGTTCACAACATCTGGGGATATTTTAATAGTGCCCGCTCCAGAATCATTTCCCGAACCTCCATCTGCATAGACGGGAACCAGATCCATACCCATAGGAGATTTCCCGGGTTTATCACGACGATAGTTAGCATCCATGGGAGCCACCCAGTAAATCGGTTTTTTTTCTGCTGGTTTACTTGATACTTCAGTAGTGGTGGTTCCAGTGAACATTGCAAAACCAACAAATGTTAATACTGAACCTAAAACAGCAGCTACTATCAAAGCACCAGGACCATTTATATACTTACTCATTTTCTTTCTCCTAAGCTAGTACTAGCTGATTGATTTTCAACAATAATGTCATTGGCATTATTGCTGAAATAATAATTTAACTGGACAATACTTTTTTGTATTTCAACATTGATATCAAGATAATCTATGTTGGCATTTAATTCTGCTATTCGAGCTCGAACAACTTCAGCAAAGTCCCCATCATCATTGGTATATGCTGTAAGGGAGGCTTCAGCCTGCTCATGCATCTGAGGCAATAATTTATCCTTATAGAGATTTTTTCTTTCGACTAAGCGAATTAACTGAGCCCTGATACTTTCAAAAGAAGAGATGAAATTTCGAATCAACAACCATCGTTCAGTTTTGATAGCCGAAGTTTTAGATACGGCTGATTTAACCTGTTTATCCTGTTTGTTTGAGGTAAACAAAGGTAAATCAAATGTGATGCCAACGGAGAAGAAATCTGAGCGATTGACACCCAGAGGATTAGCATCACGAAATCCGTAATTTGCTGAAACACCCCACTCAGGTTTATATTTCTGTTTAGCCAGCTCAATGCCACTTTTACTGGATTTAATCTTTTGATCGATGGCTTTCACAGCCGGATGATTAATAAAATATTGATATAATGATTGTGCATTTACATCAGTTGTTGAATAAAACAGATCCTTTTGTAGCATGTTTATATCAGGTATTTTCTTTGAAAATGTTAAGACAGAATAATCTTTAATATTACCAAGAGAGTCCCCACCCTGATATTGACTTAAAAATTTAGAAAGTTTCTCTTTTGTCATATCCTGTTTTTGTCTTAGTTTTGCCAGTCTGTCATCCAGTCGTGTAAGTTCTAATTGCGCTCTTACCAGATCCTGCTGGCGAGTTTTGCCTAAGGCTGATGAATAACTAGCTTGTGCTACGTCAGCAAGTTGTTCAAAAAGAGAGCGATCATTTTCTATTAGTGCAATGCTTTCCTGGGCCTTAAAAGCTTCCAGCCATAATTTAGCTGTTTTCACTGTAATTTGAGCCTTACGATTTTCTCTTTGGAATGGAAATTGGCTACCAAATAATTTTAATTGTTTTTTTCTCAGGTTCAGCGTATCACCTCGCGGTATCATTTGAGAGATCCCGACTCTTAAATTAGTCATATTTTCCTGTTTAAAATCGAATGTATCTGCAGCGATATTAATCAGACCAATATTTATTTTAGGATCCGGTAAGGTTCCTGCGGCAATGCTTAATGACTCAACTGCATCCTGTGAATGTTTGTTTCCAATTAGCCAGGGATCATTTTTTTGTGCAGTAATAACCGCATTTTTCAAAGTTAAGGCTTGAATAGACGAATCTGTTAAATTGTCTGCAAAGCTATTATTCAATGAAAAAATAAGCATTGTTATGAAGTAAATAATTTTTCTAAAAAAAGACGGTTGTGATTTTAGTGCTAACATTAAAGCTGCTCCTCTTTAGAAATAACATCGGCATAGATACTTTTTATGCCCTTAATATGAGTTAAATAAATTATGTAAGGATTAAAACGACTCCCATATTCCATTCCTGGCGTACCTAAAGGCATTGCGGGCAGTGCTAACCCACTAGCATTTTCTGGCACATTATTTAGAAACTGCTTAATGAATTTTGCAGGGATATGACCTTCAAAAACAAATCCATTAGTGGATGCACTTGTATGGCATGAACGAAGATCCTGACTGATATTGTATCTGGCTTTGATCGTTGAGAGATTATCAAGGCTGTGTACTTTGATTTGAAATCCATTTTCACGCATATAGGATGCCCATTTATTACAACAACTACAATTTGCCCTTTTATAGACATTCAGACTAGTGATTGCAGATTTGGGGCTTGATTCTACAGTCGAAATATCAGAACCTTGTGAGTAGGAAGATATTAATAAAATGACTGAAACAGCAATAAAGAATATAAATTTATTTTTATTGATTAACATATATTTCCCCTTAGGGTCACCAGTTTAAGTGTGTTAAATAGGGTTAACTGGTTGGCAATAAAGCCGGATTAAAATATATGTGAGCAAATTCTCACATAATGCAATTTAAAGACCCGCTTTTTAGTAAACGGATCTATCCTGCATTAAGCCAGAATGGGAGGACGGTATAAGGAACCAGGGATAGAAGAAAGTGATATAGAATCTGAATGTTCAACTGTCTCAGACGCCATAAAAACAGTTTGATTAAAAATAAAATTGGGTAAAGCCAACAACAGACAGCCACTCATTGAGCAATGATTACCTACTGCTGCATTGGCACAACAATCCGGGATTATGTTAGTTTCAGTGCCACTACTATTATCTTTTGTCTGCATATGTTCCATTTTCATAGGCGAACTGGTTTCTGTTTTCATCTGACAAGTTTTAGCAAATGTAACTGTCTCCTGACTTATAAAAACCAGCAGCAATAAAATTACAAATGTTAACCTACTTTTCATATTAAACAGAATAGATACCTGAATGATTGAACTATACATTAGGATACACTAAATTTTAAAAAGTTCAATTAAGAATAAATCTTATTTACCTTATACTGAGCTAAATCAACAAAAATAAAACACCTGAAATATCAATAAGTTAAGAGCTTAAATATGTCCTGTTCCGCTGTTTAGCTATTTTCAGAGCATCTGAAATAGAAAAAAACTGGTTATCAGTAAACTTGTGTGGTGCATTTTCAACACAAATTTCATTACAGAAAAAATGAATGTTCCCACAGAATGAATTGGCCAGATCCTCATTATAATTGTCCCTGGACGGTAAAATAAATGACATATAGAGAGGATATTTAGTGGAATCAAAGGTTTTTTTGTTTGCTAAAGCTAAGTTAATTGCTTGATGACAGCTGGGGCATTCTGCAAAAACAGTCATGTTTTGTTTGAGAAGATCCGCCAGGAATAATGAATCAAAGGCACACCATGCGAATACCATGGTTTTTTCAGTTAAGAAATCAATTTCTATTCGGTATTGAGTAGGCGTTAGTGTAATACCACGATAAGCAACGATTGACCTGTCATCATTGTACTGAAGATAGTTCAACTGACTTAAAAGGGTTATTAATCTGGCATCTGAATATCCGCTAATGCTTTTCAGGTGTTGTAAAGTAACCGCTTTACCTTTAGCTAATTCAAAATACAACAGCTGGCTCAGGTCCCTGCAATCCTTATTTAATCGAGGTAATAAGTCAATCAGTCCATCAATCGCTGACTGTAAACTCTGTTCCATAGCTAGTCCAGGAGTACTAAATTAGTGCGTCGTATCGGGTTTTTAAACCATTATAGATATGTGCTTTAAAATCTTTGTGCTCACTATCCAGTTTTGCAATAACTTCTACAAGACATTCATTATCTTCTTTGCCATGCCATACTTTAATGTAAGTACCGTCTTGATAACCATGATCCTGCCGAAAAAAATTTAAGACATTTTTCCCCACATATTTTGAATAAAGTTCATTAAAATCCATATCCATGTCAACAAGAAGTTGGTGAAAATCTCTGATAGAAAATGATTTACTGGTGAGAGTATTTGCAGCAAATTTTTCTACATTATCTAAAAAGTGTGTGGATTTCTGGGGAATCAGCATTAATTTCTGGCTAATGTCTTCTACCAGCTCTTCGGTATTTCCAGAGAGTTGTAACATTAAGCTAAGACCGAAATGCCAGATATCAACCAGTTCCAGTTTTATCTGTTCAATGTCAGGCTGCTGTTTTTTCCACCATTTCCAACCGTGGTGATCAAGCAATTCGGCACTTTCGACCCATATTGCCCGATACCAGGCAAAGTTTTCAGCCAGCCAGTCCGGGTTAACTTTTTCATTCATATTGGACTGCATCGACAGCATGTTTCTTATTTTATTTTTCATTAATTCCACCAAATCAATAGATTAAGAGTAATATTTCATGTTTTTTATAGTATATTTATTTTTGTATTTAATGTATTCTGGTTATATTTGTTAAAATAATTAACAACACTACAGCGATAACAGCGCCCATCAGGCTATTTTTATTCCATCGCTGTTTGTGCTCAGCGTTAGTTTCATCATTGTTATGATGATGATGTTCGTGTCCGGGCTGGTGATAGAGTACGTGCAATAATGTGCCGGAAACAAGGGCCTCAAATATCATAAATTGCGTGTTATGTAATTGCATCATCACGGATGAACTAAAATAAAACCCCAACAGAGTACCAATAATTAAAATTGCAATCACTGATACTGCATACATTTTTCCAAATTGAGGTTTTACCAACCACCATAA